>VBCZ01000257.1 GCA_005889025.1 Betaproteobacteria bacterium | reverse complement strand
GTGGTCTTCAGCTCGTCGCCGGACCGATCATCACGTATCACGACATTCGTACCACCGCTGCGCGAACGTTCCGTCACTACCGCAATGTTCGCGTGGGGTGGAGAGATTTGTAGTCGCACTCGGCGAGAAGGTTCTCGCCACGTGCCCGCGGATTTCATCTGTAGCTGAAAAATTCAAAGTAGATCTGGAACGTGTAAACAAGCGCCCCGAAGCAAGCAACGCCATTGCAGCTGATCGGCCGGCAAGCTGAAGACGTTGGCAAAGATCTCTGTTCGCTACAGAATGCCTCTGGCGAACTTCGGACTCAATGCGCCGTGTCCACAAAAAAACATTAAGTAGAATAGGCGTTGGAAAAGGAGAGGTATGAAAAAAGCCAGAGCGTTATCGATCCCGCGCCACCTGCCAGTGCTGCGCGAGGTCGGCATGCCCATGAAGCAGCAGCCGGAGGACTTGGCCATCCTCGGCGGCCGGCCGGCATTCACAGATCCACTTCATGTAGGTTGCCCGAACATTGGCGACAAGCAACGACTTTTTGCCCGGCTCGACGGAATGCTCGAGCGCCGCCGCTTCACCAACGACGGACCGCTGGTGCGTGAGTTCGAGGAGCGCTTGGCGAAGCGCTTAGGTGTACGGCATTGTCTTGCGGTCTGCAACTGCACAGCTGGGCTCGAGATCGCGATCCGTGCTGCCGGTCTCACCGGTGAAGTCATAGTTCCTTCATTCACTTTTGTCGCGACCGCGCATGCACTAATGTGGATGGGGCTTACGCCGGTGTTCGCCGACGTTGATCGGGACACTCACACACTGGATCCGAAAAGTGTAGAGCGTCTCATCGGCCCTCGCACCGCCGGCATCCTGGGCGTCCATCTCTGGGGACGGGCTTTCGACGCCGACGAGCTGAGCGACCTCGCCAAACGGCACGGGCTCGTTCTGATGTTCGACGCCGCACACGCCTTTGGGTGCACTTATCGAGGCATACCGGTGGGCCGCCTTGGTCTCGCCACGGTCTTCAGCTTCCACGCGACCAAGATCCTCAATTCGCTCGAAGGTGGCGCGATAACCACGGATGACGACGACTTCGCAGCGAAGGTTCGCCTCCTACGCAACTTTGGCTTTGCCGGTTACGACCGCGTGGTGTCGCTTGGGACGAACGGCAAGATGAGCGAGGCGGCGGCCGCGATGGGTCTGACTTCGTTGGAAAGCTTCGATGACTTTGTGACGGTGAACCGGCGGAACCATGGACTCTACGCGCGCGCTTTGGCAGACATCCCGGGGGTCCGGTTGCTCGCCTACGATGGTGCCGAGGAGAACAACTTTCATTACGTCGTCCTTGAGATCCGTGCTGTCCAAGCCGGCCTGACCCGGGATCAGCTGCACGCAATCCTTTGGGCCGAGAACATTCTTACCCGACGGTATTTCTACCCAGGCTGCCATCGCATGGAGCCTTATCGTTCCATCTTTCCGGACGCCGGCCATGAACTGCCGGCTACCGAAGACCTGGTGTGCAGCGTGCTCTGTTTGCCTACCGGCGCGGCAGTGCACACGGGAGACATCGCGACCATCGCCGCGATCATTCGCCTTGCCACCGAGCAAAGCGCAGAAATTGTGCCGAGGCTGACCGCGACCACCCGATGAGCTGCGACGTCTTCAGACGCCTCGATCTTTCCGCACTAGGCGTCTTCAGTACCGCCGCTCCGGGGCCGAGTCAGATCTGACCATGACGGCGTCGCAGTTCCGCGGTCCGCTCAAGGTGAGCGCGCGCGTCATAACCTACAATCATGGCGCCTTCATTCGCCAAGCCCTGGACTCAGTACTTGCGCAGAGGGTCGATTTTCGTTCCGAGCTCGTCATCGGTGACGACTGCTCGACCGATGGAACACGCGACATAATCCTCGAGTATCAGCGCCGCCATCCGGAGCGGATCCGTGTGCTCCTGTCCGAGCGCAGGTTCGGCGGCAGGCACAATTTTGTTCGAACTCTACAGGCTTGCCAAGGCGAATACGTCGCGCTTCTCGACGGAGACGATTACTGGACCTCAAACGACAAACTCCAGAGTCAGGTGGATTTCCTGGATTCTCGCCGCGACTATGCCATCGTGTTCCATGATGCTCTCGTTGTATATGAAGATGGAGAACGTGGCTCGCATCGCTACTGTGAGCCAGATCAACAGCAAACGTCGAGCATGATCGACCTGCTTCGAGGAAATTTTATACCGGCCTGCTCAACGATGTTTCGGAGAAGTGGTGAAAAAGTACCGGAATGGTTACACGAATCGCTGTTCGGCGATTGGCCACTCCATATCCTCAATGCTCGGCGCGGCAAGATCGGATACAGCAACAAGGTGATGGGCGTGTACCGCATCCACGGTGGCGGACTCAGCCACAGTTGGACAAACGAACAGTACTTCGCTGGAACCGCCACTATACTTGCCCACGTTCGCGATGAGATTGACGCCAGCTACGAACCCGTACTGCGTGGCACGTTGTCGCGGCTTTGGCTGGACGTCTTTTTTCCCACCGATCAGCTCGACCATCATCTTCTTGCGCCGGCAAAAATGCAGGCAGCGCTCGAGCACTGGCCGTCAAAGTTCCCGCTTGAGGGTCTTCAGCGTCGACAGCTGCTCGCCGCCGCCTGCGTGCGAGTCGCGCGCGCCAGCATCAGCGCTGGCGAGCGTCTGCAAGCAGGGGCATGGCTCATGCGTGCGATGCAATACGACTACGCCAGTGTTCGTCGCTGGGGATTCTGGTCACTGGCGGCCAAAGCATGTGCGGGTCGCCGACCGGCAGAGTGGTTGCGCCGCGGTGCGCGCCACGCGGTGCATGTGTCTAAGTCACGGTGGGATTCCCGATGAAGCTCGTATTGATCGGAGCCCGCAAGGATGGACAGGCGCAGCTCGTGCTCGATCT
>VBCZ01000256.1 GCA_005889025.1 Betaproteobacteria bacterium | reverse complement strand
CTCGCCGACCGAACGATGAGACAAGTTCGCGAGCGCCGCGACGATCAGCAGGCGTTCGTCCTGCATGCGTATCCTTACCGCGAGACGAGCCTCATCGTCGAAGCGCTGACTCTCGAGCATGGGCGTGTGGCGATGGTGGCACGCGGCGCCAAACGGCCGCGGTCGGAGCTGCGCGGCGTGCTTCAGGCCTTTCAGCCACTCTGCCTGTCGTGGGCCGGCGCGGGCGAGCTCAAGACACTGACGCGCGCCGAGTGGCGCGGCGGGCTGCCTCTGGTTACCGGCGCGGCGCTTTTGTGCGGTTTCTACTTGAACGAGCTGCTGCTCAAGATGCTGCCACGCGAGGATCCTCATCCCGATCTCTTCGGCGACTATCGCAGCACGCTTGAGCGACTTGCCGTCAGCTCGGAGCACGCGCCGGTGTTGCGTCAGTTCGAGGTCAGGCTGCTTGCGGCGCTTGGTTACGCGTTACCGCTGACTCATGAGACCGATACGGGAAAACCGGTCGATCCGGAGGCACGGTACTATTACGCCTTCGACCGCGGCCCGCGCATCGAAGCGTCGGAGCCGGGGATACGCTATCCGCGGGTGCGCGGCGCGACGCTGCTCGCGCTCGCGGGCCAGGACTTCAGCGCGCCCGACGCGGCGCTGGAGGCAAAGCGATTGATGCGCGATGTGCTCGATCACTATCTCGAGCGGCGCGCGATATTCAGCCGGCGCGTCGTGCGCGACCTGCAGGCGCTGGACGACTACGAAGACCAGGGCCAATGATCGAGCTGGGCGTAAATATCGACCATGTCGCGACGCTTCGGGAGGCGAGACGCACCTACGAGCCGGACCCCGTATGGGCCGCGGTCGAGGCGCATCTGGGCGGTGCGGGCGGGATCACGGTGCATCTGCGCGAGGACCGCCGGCACATCCGCGACGAGGATGTGCGCCGCCTGCGCGAGCTCGTGCACATCAAGCTCAATCTGGAGATGGCGGCAACGGAGGAGATGATCGCCATCGCCTGCGCACTCAAGCCGGAGATGGCGATGCTGGTTCCCGAGGGTCGGCAGGAAGTTACGACCGAAGGCGGGCTCGACGTCGTTGCCGAGGAACCCCGCCTGAAGGGCGCGGTCGCCCGTCTGGCCGATGCCGGAATCGTGACCAGCGTCTTCATCGACCCCGAGCCCGCCCAGGTCGACGCTGCAGCCCGTATCGGCGCCCGGGTTTGTGAAATCCACACCGGTCCATACGCGCACGCATTTCACGCCAAGGGGAGAGATCCGCGGAGCGCCGCCGTCGTGGCCGAGCTGCATAAGATCCGCGATGCCGGTGCCGCGGTGCGCGCTCTCGGCATGCGCTTCAACGCAGGCCACGCGCTCAACTACGTCAACGTCCAGCCTGTCGCCGCGCTCCCCGGCGTGCGCGAGCTGCACATCGGCCATGCGATCGTCAGCCGTGCAGTCTTCGTGGGCTTGCGGGAAGCGGTGCGGCAGATGAAGGCATTGATCCGCGAGGCTGCGGTCCAGAACGGATGACGACGCCGCGCGGACCGGTGATGCTCGATGTCGCCGGGCTGGATCTCGACGCCGAAGATCGGCGGCGCATCGCCCATCCGCTGGTCGGCGGCGTGATCCTTTTCGCGCGCAACTACGAATCGCCGCGACAGCTCAAGGCGCTGACCGATGGTATCCGCGCGTCGCGCGATCCGGCGCCGCTGATCGGTGTCGACCACGAAGGCGGTCGGGTCCAACGGTTCCGCGACGGTTTCAGCGGTGTGCCCGCCATACGCACGCTGGGCGAGACATGGGATCGCGACGCCGACCTCGCCATCGCCGATGCCGAGCGATGGGGCGGCATCATCGGCGCGGAGCTCGCCGCGCAGGGCATCGACTTCAGTTTCACCCCCGTTCTCGATCTCGATTATGGAAAGAGCGCGGTCATCGGCGACCGCGCATTCCACCGCGAGCCCGGCGCG
Source organism: Betaproteobacteria bacterium (assembly GCA_005889025.1). Lineage (GTDB taxonomy): Bacteria > Pseudomonadota > Gammaproteobacteria > Burkholderiales > Casimicrobiaceae > PALSA-1003. The sequence continues at coordinate 13,082 of VBCZ01000256.1, read as the reverse complement.
GTATCCGACCTGGCGTCGGCGTTGTGCAAAGGGCTCGCACTGCGCGGCGTCGCGGCCGTCGGCAAGCACTTTCCGGGACACGGCTTCGTCCGCGGGGACTCCCACCACGAAATTCCCATCGACGAGCGCCCGCTCTCGGCGTTGGAGAGGGACGATTTGCTGCCCTTCGGCGCGCTGATCGCCCGCCGCCGTCTGCAAGCCATCATGCCTGCGCACGTCGTGTATCCGTCGATCGACGATGTGCCCGCGGGTTTCTCGCGCGTGTGGCTGCGGGATATTCTGCGCCAGCGTCTTGGGTTCGACGGCATGATATTCAGCGACGACTTGTCGATGGCGGGCGCGCACGGCGCAGGCGATATCGTCGCCCGCGCCGACGCCGCGCTTGCGGCAGGTTGTGACATGGTGCTGGTCTGCAATGATTCGGCGGCCGCGGACGACCTTCTGGCGCGGTGGCATCCGCCGTCGAACCCGCAGCTTGCGCGGCGTGCCCGGGCCATGGAGCGGCGCCTTAGCTGATTGTCGCGACCCGTCGGGCCCGGTCGTATATCTACTGCGAGTGGTCGGGCTCTTCGGCGGAACGTCAATACGGATGCGGCCATTTGCCGCCGAGCTTCCGGGTAAGCTCTTCGGCGGTGTGCGCCACGATCGGGCCGAGCTGGCGGATTCGCTCGTCGGACAGCCGCGCCGAGGGTCCGGCAAGCGAGATCGCACCGAGGGGCTCCGCGTGCTCGTCGAAAATCGTCGCGGCGACGCAGCGCGTGGAACGCGCGTGCTCTTCATCGTCGAACGAGTAGCCGCGTTGGCGAATCACGCGCAGCGCTGACCACATGGTCTCGGGCACGACGATGGTGTTCTCGGTGATCCTCGGCAAGCCCATCACCTTGAGGATGGCGTCGATCTGCTCATCGGGCAGTGCCGCGAATATCGCCTTGCCGACGCCCGATGCGTGCAGCGGAACGCGGCTGCCGAGCTTGACGAGAGTGCGCATCATTTCGTGGCACTGAACCTGCGCGATAAAGACGGCCTCGGTTCCATCCAGGATCGCAAGATTCGCGGTTTCGCCGGACTGCTCCATCAGCCGCCGCATGTAGGCGTGGCTTTGTGCCACAAAATCCCGGTTGGCGAGAAAAGTGCTGCCGACCGTGAACGCCTGCAGTCCCACGTACCAGAGTCCGAGGTCGCCCGCCTGATACACGTAGCCCATTTTTTCCAGCGTCGCCAGGAGCCGGTGCGCTGTCGACGCGGGTAGCTCCACGCGGTGCGCGAGGTCGGTAAGCGTCAGGCCGCCTTCGGCATCGGCAAGCGCTTCGAGTATGGAGAGCCCGCGAGTGAGGCTTTGCACCTGGCCGACAGGCGCGCCCGGCCGGTTGGGCATTCGGCCGCGTCGCGGCGGGTTGGTGTAGCGATGGGGCATTGGGCGTCAGGGATCGTGGATCAGGTATCAGGGACAGGGATAAATTCGCTCAGCATACCTTCGGGCATGTCGCGCCCACAAGACACATCAGACAAGCTTGAAGTGCGCAGTCGCTGCGAATATCTCCCCTGCGATATCGATATCGTACTTCGCGCCGAGCCATTCCTTATCGGTAAGCGCCCGTTCGCTGCGCGCATAGCCCATGGCGACGGCACGACCGCGCACGCGGCTGTATCCCGCTGACGTGAGCTCGCCGACGTTCGTGCCGTTCATCAGGATGGGCTCGCCGCCCCACGGAAATGCCGTCGCGTCGTCGAGCGTGAATGTGAGCAAGCGCTTTGCCGCGCCTTGGTCGCGTTGTCGCAGCAGCGCCTGCCTGCCGATGAAGTCAGCGTGCTTGTCGAGCTTGACCGCGAACCCGATTCCCGCCTCCCACGGCGTCTCGTCGGGCCCGAGCTCCGCCCCCCACGCGCGACGTCCTGCCTCGATGCGCAATGCATCGATGGTGTAATAGCCCGCATCCCGCACTCCAGGTCCTCGCCCCCGGATTGCAGCGCGTCGTACATAGTCGCGCACTGGTCGGTAGTCACGTACAGCTCGTAACCCGGGCCCCCGATGTAACTCAGGCGTGCCGCTCGAACGCGCGCGTACCCGACATCGATTTCGCGGGTAGCGGAGAACGGCAGCGCTTCCTTCCCGATGTCGTCGGCGGAGATGCGCGAAAGCAGCGTTGCGGCGAGCGGACCCATGACCGATATGACCGAGTATGCGCTGGTGACGTCGACGAGCGCTGCGAATTCCCCGTCGCCGATATGCCTGTTGATCCAGTCGGCGTCACGCGTCGCCTGCGCAGAGCCGGTGAGAATGAAAAACGAGTCGGCGCCGAGCCGGGTGATGGTCAGGTCGCTCTCAAACCCGCCACGCTCGTTGAGCATGGCGGTGTAGACCATACGACCGATGGCGACGTCGACGTCGTTGGCGCAAAGCCTCTGCAGCACATCGAGCGCGTCGCGGCCTTTGAGCACGAACTTGGAGAACGAAGTCTGATCGAAGACGGCGACCTGCTCCCGCGCCGCGCGCTGTTCCTCGAGCACCAAGGGGAGCCAGCCCGGCCTGCCGAGCGTAGGCGGCGGCTCGTCCGCGCCGGGAGGAAGAAAGTAATTCGCGCGCTCCCAGTTGAGCTTGGACCCGAATACTGCGCCTTTCGCCTTCAGACGATCGTACAGGGGCGAGCGCCGTAAGGGACGCACGGTTGCGAGCTCCTCGCGCGGCCATCGCATCGCGTAGTGCAGGCCGAGCGTTTCGGCGGTGCGATCGGACAAGTGCGCGCGATTGGCATGAAACGGGGCGAAGCGGCGGATGTCGACGTCCCACAGATCGAGCGGCGCGCCACCGCCGATGATCCATTCCGCCATGAGCCGGCCGGCGCCACCCGCATTGGCAATGCCCGCAGAGTTGAATCCGGCGCACACGAAGTAGCGCCGCAGCTCGGGCGATTCGCCGAGAATGAAATTGCCGTCGACGGTGAAGCTTTCCGGGCCATTGAGCAGCATCTTGATCCCGGCCGTCTCGAGACACGGCGTGCGGTGGATGGCATTGGTCATCAGGATTTCGAAATGCTCCCAGTCCTCGGGAAGCAGCTGAAATTCAAATCGATCCGGAATGCGAGGGACATTCCATGGCTTGGCGACCGGCTCGAACCCGCCCATCACCAGGCCGCCGACTTCTTCCTTGTAGTAGATATAGCCGTCCGGGTCGCGCATGACGGGGAAGCCTGCGTGCACACCGGCGATCGGCCTGGTGACGACATAGAAGTGCTCGGCAGAAAAAAGCGGCACATTGACGCCGGCGAGCCTGCCGAACTCACGCGCCCATTGGCCGCCGCAGTTGACGATGCTCTCGCAGCGAATCTCGCCTTCGGCGTCTGCGCTCTTCCAGCGTATGCCTTCCACTGCGCCGCGTTGGCTGACGACGCCCGTCGCGCGCACGTCCTCCAGAATGCGCGCACCTCGCATGCGCGCACCCCGGGCAAGCGACTGGGTGAGATCGGTGGGGTTGGCCTTGCCGTCTCCGGGAATCCACACCGCACCCGAGAGATCGTCGGTGCGCAGGATCGGATAGATCGCCCCGGCCTGTGCCGGCGAGACGAATTCGAAGTCGATGCCGAAGCTCTTCGCGCGCGCCATCTGCCGCTTGAGCAGGGTGAGGCGCTCGGGCGTCCTGGCGACGTTCAGGCTGCCGCATTGCTTCCAGCCCGTGGCCAGCCCTGTTTCCGCTTCGAGCGAGGAATAAAGCTCGATGCCGTAGCGGCTCATGCGCGTCGCGTTGCGTGTCGCGCGCAGCTGTCCGACCAGGCCCGCCGCGTGCCAGGTTGTCCCGCACGTGAGCTTGCCTTGCTCGAGCAGAACGACGTCGCGGCATCCAAGCTTGACCAGATGATACGCGGTGCTTACGCCGGCGATGCCGCCGCCGACGATCACTACTTGCGCAAATTGGGGACAGACCACGTTTTCGGTCATGATGAGTTTTGCAGATTGGGGACAGACCACGTTTCGGTGATGCAATAGCCATCCGATGACGATTCGAAAAACGTGGTCTGTCCCCGGTTTAGAGCTTGAGCGCAGCGATGCCTGCGACGACGCTGGCCGCTCCGGCAAGGCGACGCCATCCGAAGCCTTCCTTGAGCCACAGCGATCCCATCAGCGTGGCGAACAGCACCGACGTTTCGCGCAGCGCGGCCACTGCCGCGATCGGCGCCCGCGTCATCGCCCACAGTACGATCCCGTACGCCGCGAGGCTGCACGCGCCGCCGATGATTCCGGTGCGCCAGCCGGCGCGCAAATAGGCCACGGCGGGATGGCCGCGGCGCCAGACGACCCAGACGACAAACGGGATGCCTTCGAGAAAAATGAGCCAGGTGACGTAGCTCGCCGCATTTCCAGACGCGCGGGCGCCCGCGCCGTCGATCAGCGTGTAGGTCGCAATGATCGTCGCATTGGCGAACGCCCAGTAGATTGCGCTTGGCGGATGCTTACGCCTGCCGCCCTGCACTAATGCGATGCTGACGATGCCCAACGAGATCAACACGATGCCCAGGGTCATTTGCGCGCTGGGAAGCTCGCGCAACAGGGCGCTTCCGAGGATGGTCACCAGCAACGGCGCCGAGCCGCGCATCAGCGGATACGCAAACGACAGATCTCCCGTGCGGTACGCTTGCGCCAGCGTCACGTAATACCCGAAGTGAACGACCGACGATGCGGCGATGAACGGCCATGCGGATGCCTCGGGAAAGGCGACGAAGCCGACGACGAAGAACCCGCAGATCGACGAGCCGGCGACGACCGACGCGGTATCCAGGAGTGCGTCTCCCCCTACGGAGGACTTGATCAGCGCGTTCCAGCCCGCGTGCAGGAGGCCTGCGCCGAGCACGGCAAGCGTGATGCCCAACGTCAGCTCCATGGGATCACGCGCTTTAGTTTCCTTACGCGGTCTTCGGCTTGCGCTTGTGCCAATCGCTTTTGTCGCCGACTGCAGTCGGTTCGCCGCCGGGTGCCGAGCCCGAAACCGCTTCTGCCGCGGGCGGTTCCCGGAGACGCGTCTTGGCAAGCACGCCCGCCTGCTCGAGGATGGGGTAGGCGATGGAGCAGATATGCGAATTGATGCGCTTCAAGTCGCTGATGAGGTCCAGATGCAGCGACGAGGTCTCGATGCTCTGCATGGTGTTGCTGGTCAGGCGCTCGATATGCGAATCCGCATACGCGCGCTCCAGGTCGCGGAAAAGGACTTTCTCGGCGAGAAGCCGCTGCGCGCTCGCCAGGTCACCGTGCAAAAAGACGCTCATGCCGAGGCGGAGATTCGCGATCAGCCGCCCATGCAGATCACAGATCTCCTGCATTCCGGCATCGGAGAAGCTGCGGCCCTTCTCGATTTTCTTTTCTTCGAGATCGGTGATGATGCGCTCGACGATGTCGCCGACCTGCTCCATGTTGATGGTGAACGATACGATGTCGGCCCAGCGCCGTCCTTCCTTCTCCTCGAGCGCCTCGCGACTGACCTGCGTGAGGTAGAGCTTGATGGCGGTGTACAGATCGTCGACGGTATCGTCCATCTTGCGCAGCTTTTCGGCGAGCATGCGGTCGTTGGTCCGCAGCACCGTGAGCATCCCGGTGAGCATCTGCTCGACGAAATCAGCCAGCCGCATCGCTTCACGCGCGGCGTTGCCCATCGCCAGGGCGGGGGTATCAAGCGCCGACGCGTCGAGGTAGCGTGCCCTGCCGGGATCATCGATGTCGGGCTTCGCGGGCAGCATGCGCTCCGACACACGGGCGATCTTTTCGGTGAAGAAAAGGAAACCGGCGGCAATGGCGATATTGAACAGCAGGTGGAAGTAGACGGCGATCTGTCCCTCGCCGAGCGGAATGCGGACGATCCACTCCTCGATGTAGGGCAGGAACGGAACGATGATCATGCAGCCGAGCAGCCTGAACAACAGGTTGCCGAGCGTGACGCGTCTGGCTTCGGGCGAGGCGGTCACCGTGGTCAGCATCGCCAGAAGGCCGCTTCCCAGATTCGCGCCGAGCACGAGCCCCATCGCCACGTGCAGCGAAATGACCTTTGACGTGGCGAGCGTCGCGGTCAGCAGCACGACCGCGAGGCTCGAGTACGACATCATGGTGAAGATCGCGGCGACTAGCATGTCGAGCATGACGTCGCCGGTAAGCGACGCGAAGATGACCTGGACGCCGGCGGCCTGGGTGAGCGGCCGCGCAGCCAGAACGATGAGCTGCAGCGCGAGAATGATTAAGCCCAGCCCGATCAGGATGCGGCCGAAGCGGCCGGCCTTGCTCGACTCCCGACGCATGAACAGGGTCACGCCGACGAAGATGAACAGCGGCGAAAGCCACGACAGATCGAACGAGAACACCAGTGTCATCAGCGCCGTGCCCACGTCGGCGCCGAGCATCACGGCAAGCGCCGGCGCGGTCGCGATGAGGCCCTGGCCGACAAAGGAGGCCACCATCAGGGCGGTGGCGGTGCTGCTTTGGATGAGCGCCGTTATCCCCAGACCGGCGGCAAACGCGGCGTAGCGGTTCGACACGCTCTCGCGCAGGAAGCGCCGCAAGTCGGCGCCCCAGATGCGCAGAATCCCGGTGCGGACGATGTGCGTGCCCCATACCAGAAGCGCCACACCGGCGAGAAGATTGAGCAGGATTTTCATCGCAAGACTCGGAGGCCTTCGACTTCGGCGAGCGCGGCGTCCAGTATGTCGAGCGCGCGGTCCAGCTCGTCGGGCGCGATCGTCAGCGGCGGCGACAGGGTCAGCACGTTGCCTTGGCCGACTTTGAACGAAAGGCCGCGCGCAAGCGAGGCGTACATCGCGCGCTCGGCGACCTCGGACGCGGGACGTCCGTCGCGGGCGAGCTCGACGCCGAAGAGCATGCCGATGCCGCGAACGTCGGCGACCACCGGATGGCTGTCTTTCAGCTGACGCAGCCGCTGCAGCGCGGTCGCACCCTGCGCGCGCGACTTTTCAAGCAGACCTTCGTTCTCGATCACTTCGAGGGTGGCCAGCGCCGCGGCGCAACCGATGGAGCTTTTTTCATGGGTGTAGTGGCCCAGCGCGCGGTCGGCCGCGACATCGAGCTCCCTGCGCGCAATCAGCGCCGCCATCGGAAACACGGCGCCGCCCAGACCTTTGCCCATGACGACCATATCGGGAAGCATATCGTAAGGCTCAAAAGCAAACATTGTGCCGGTACGTCCGAGGCAGATCGGAATCTCGTCCAAGATCAGCAGCGTGCCGTTGCGATCGCACGCACGGCGGATGATCCGGTAGTAATCCGGCGGCGGAACCTGGACGTCGGTGCTGCGGACCGTCTCGATGATGACCGCGCCGATGTCGCCTTCGCGGTCGAGAACGTAGTCGACGTATTCGGCGCAGCGCAGCGCACAGCGCTCGCCGCAGCGGAATGGACAGCTCGCCGGATCGCACGGCGGCGCGTGCTCGGTGCCGGGCAGCAGAGGCCCCATATTTCTGCGAAAAGCCGCTTCGCCGCCGATCGATATCGCGTCGAGCGACGCGCCGTGAAACGAGTCCCACATCGACAGCGTCTTATGGCGACCCGTGGCAAGCCGCGCAAGCTTCATCGCCATGCTGATGGCCAGCGCGCCGCTCGGTGCAAAGAGCACCTTGGACAGGGTTCCACCGGCGAGCGACGCAAGCTTCCCGGCGAGCTCGACAGCCGCGGCGTTGGTGAATGGCGATAGCCGACCTGATGCACGTTGTTGCCGTGGAAATCCATGATGCGTCGGCCCGCGACGTCGGTCAGCCAGATGCCGTCGCTTGCAGCAAGCGCGTTGAAGCAGGGCGTCGACAGGGATTGATGCAGAAAATATTCGCTGTCCGCATCGAGGAGCTCGCGCGTAGCGCCCTTGACGTGCTCGGCCTCCCACGCGCGCCGCAGCGGCGAAAGATTGACGTCGCCTTCCGCGGTCAGGTCGTTCCAGTTGGCCGCGCGCGGATCGTTCACCGCGAGCTCAGGCGACGGCCGCTGCCTGGCCGTCACCAGGGAAGCGAATAGGTTTTGACATTGGTGAAGCTCTTCATTGCTTCCTGCACGCCTTCCTTGTAGCCCAGGCCGGAATCCTTGATGCCGCCGAAGGGAGTGAGCTCGAGCCGATATCCGGGGACTTCGCGCACATTGACGCTGCCGACGTTGAGCTCGGAGATCAATCGCGTGATCCAGTCGAGGCGGTTGGTGCACACCGCCGAGGAAAGCCCGTAGTCGGTGCCATTGGCGATGCTGATCGCGTCGTCGATCGTCTTGAAGCGGATGACCGGCGACACCGGGCCGAAGGTTTCGTACCTGACGACCGGCATCTCCGGTGTGACCCGGTCGAGCACGGTCGGCGAGTACAGCGCGCCTTGGCGTACGTTGCCGTAGAGAAGCCGGGCGCCGCGGCCCACGGCGTCCTCGACCTTGGCTTGGAAGGATTTTGCGGCGGCCTCGTCGATGACCGTGCCCATATCCATGGCGGGATCCATGGGATCGCCGTACTTCACCGCCCGGGTCCTTTCAAGCAGCAGCTCGACAAACCGGTCGGCGACCGTTTCCTGCACGATCATGCGTTTGACCGCGGTGCAGCGCTGGCCGGAATTCTTGTACGATCCCGCGGCGGCGAGCATTGCCGCTTCCGCGAGGTCGGCATCTTCCATGACGATGATCGGATCGTTGCCGCCTAGCTCGAGGACCTGGCGCTTGTAGATAGCCTTGGCGGCGATGTATTTGCCTGCCGACACGCCGCCGGTGAAGGTGATGAGGTCGACATCGGGGTTGGTGAGCATCTCGTCGGCGATCTCGCGCGGATCTCCGGTGACGACCGCGAACATTTCGGGAGGCAATCCCGCTTCATACAGGACATCGGCGAGCAGAAGCGCCGTCAGCGGCGTCTTTTCGCTTGGCTTGAGCACCATGCGATTGTTGGACGCGATCGAGGGCGCGACTTTGTGCGCGACCTGGTTCAGCGGATGGTTGAACGGCGTGATCGCCGAAATCACGCCCTGCAGCGGCTCGCGCAAGGTGTACACCTTGCGCTGCTTGCCATGCGGCGTGAGGTCGCAGGAAAAGATTTGCCCGTCGTCGATCATGGCTGAGTTGCCGGCGAAGACAAACACGTCGCAGGCGCGCCCGACTTCGTAGAGCGAGTCCTTCTTGCACAGACCCGATTCGGCAGTGATGAGGTCGGAAATACTCTCGGTGCGCGCGCGGATGAGCTCGGCCGCGCGATGGCAAATGCTATAGCGATCGTAGCGTGAGAGCTTCGATTTGAATTGTCGCGCGATCGAGAATGCGCGGCGTAGCTCGTCGACGCCCGCCTTGGGCACGGTTCCGACGAGGGCGCCGGTAAACGGGTTGCCGACTTCGATCACACGCTCGCCACCGAAGAGCTTGCCGCCGATGCGCATTTTTTCGTGGAGCACGCGCCCGGTTCGCACGCGCGCCAGATCCGCCATCATGTTCATCGAAGCATCGACATCGGAAACGGGCGAGCGTTCATCGTCGTCTCGGCGTCCCTATTGCAGGTAGTTGAGCGCGAGCTCGAACGCGTCGAAGTTGCGCCAGCGCCGCCCCTGGGGCAGCGGCTTCGAGGGACGGTTCGCGATCAGCGGGACGCGCTGCTCGGAGGTGCCCCCGTGCGAGCGCAGCGGCACGTCGAGCCCCGAAAGATCGTGCCTGGCAACGCTCGAGCCCAGCACCGTGAGGCGCTCGGAGACGATGACGAGATCGCCCACCCGATCCGGCGGCAGCTCGAATTTGGCACATGCATCGGCGCGGGAGAGCACGAGCTCGACGCCCGGCAAGGCCGCCAGGCGATCCGTCGCGTCGGCGACCCGCTCCGGTGGCAGATACGCCGTTGCAAACGATCCCAGCGCGCCGTGATGCACGACGTAAGGGTCGGTGATCGGCAGGATCACACGCGCGCTGCCCTTGCCGTACCACGCGTCGAGGAGATCCTGCAGATAGATGATGTTCGGGCGGCCGAAGGCGTCGGTCTTGGCGTTCATCCCGTGGTCGGCGGTGACGACGATGGCGGCACCCTGCGCGTCGAGCCGGCTAAGATAGCGGTCCATCATCGCGTAAAAATCGTTGGCCGACGGCGTTCCGGGCGCGGCCTTGTGCTGCACATAGTCGGTCGTCGAAAGATACATAATGTCCGGCCGGTCGCGGGCCATGAGCTTTTCGCCGGCGGCGAACACGAACTCGGACAACGCCGCGCTGTAGACCGATGGGACGGGCATCCCTACCAGCGTCAGGACGTCGTCGATTCCATGGGTGGCGCGGCTGACCGTATCCGATTTCTCAGAAGAAAAACAAATGCCGTCGAGCTTGTGGCCGAGCAGCGAGCGCAGCTTGTCCTTGGCGGTGACGACGGCGACGCGCGCGCCTGCCGACGCAAACGCGGCCAGAATCGTGCCGGTGCGCAGATACTTCACATCGTTCATCATCACCTCCGCGCCGGCATCGCGGTCCCAGAAGTAATTGCCGCAGATGCCATGGATCGACGGCGGAACCCCGGTGACGATCGACAGGTTGTTGGGGTTGGTGAAAGAAGGCACGACGCAATCCGCGGTGAGGCAGGTTCCGCGTCCGTTCAGGCCGCCCAGGAAAGGAGCCACGCCGGCTTCGATGGCCTGGCTGATGTAATCGGGCTCGCAGCCATCGACGCACACCACGACTACTGGGCGCTCGGGCCAGCGGTATTCGCGGCCATTGACTCGTACCGATGCCTTGACCATCAGCGTCCCCGACGCGGCGCGACCACCGCAAGACGGCGTCGCGCTGACACGGCGCCCGGTGCGCGGCTGCGGTGCATGCGCTCCCTGCTCCCCATCGCGTGCTCGTGGAGCGCCTTGGCAGCGGCACCCGGATTGCGCGAGGCGATCTTGTCGACGATGTCGCGATGCTCCCGCGTGGACAGGGGCAGCGTCCCGCCCTGGGCGAGCGATTGCCGGCGGAACAGCTTGAGCTCGTTGACCAGCCTGCGGTACGTCGTCAGCAGCTTGCCGTTGCCGGCGAAAGCCACCATGCGGTCGTGGAAGTCGAGATTCAGAGGATGGTAGGCATCGACATCGTTCCGGTTGGCCGCGCGGTCCATACGGTCGACAATCGCCCGGAGTTGCTTGAGCTGCTCCGCAGTCGCGATCTGCGCGAGCCGCCGCCCGACCCACTCGTCGAGCGCGGCGCGCACCTCGTAGATCTCGTCGGCCTCCTCGACGCTGATCTGGCGCACGAACACGCCGCGGTTCTTTTCCAGTCGCACCAGCCCCGACTCTTCGAGGGCGCGAAACGCTTCGCGCACGGGCCCCCGGGAGACGCCGAGCAGAGCCGCCACCGCCACCTCATTGAGCTTCGCGCCCGCGGCGAAATCGCCGGCGAGTATCATGCGCTCGATCTCTTTTTGCACGAGCGCGGGCAGCGAGCTCGATTGAACGAGCGCGATGGTGGCGGCAGGCGGTGAAGCGGACGAGCGCTTGAGCGCTGTGCGGGGCATCTTGCGATTAGACCCGGGAAGGGTGTAGATTGTCAACAATCTGCAAACCACCGCCACGACGTGCAAGATGAGAGGTCGCAGTTTGCCTGCGACTGTTCGCGGGCGTAGGATTTTCGTGCTGCAGTTCAACTTCGGGAGACGACAGATGCAATTCGGGGCAAGCAAGGGCTGGGCAATGCACATCGCCGCGCCGATCGCCGCACTGGCGATGGGGCTCGCGAGCGCGGCGTGGGCGCAGAAGACGGAGCTCTTGGTCTATACGGCGCTGGAGACGGACCAGATCAAGGCTTACGAGGACGCGTTCTACAAGGCCTATCCGGACATTTCGATCAAGTGGGTGCGCGATTCGACCGGGGTGATCACCGCCAAGCTCCTGGCCGAAAAAGCAAACCCGCAAGCCCCAAGGGTCTCGACAAGATCGTGCCCTCGTACCGCGACCCCAAGAACCCGCCGGAGTGGGTCGGCATGGACGTCTACGGCGCGGCGGTCTGCTTCAATACCGTCGAAGCCGGAAAGCAGAACCTTCCGAAGCCGGAAACCTGGAAGGACCTGACCAAGCCGGTCTACAAGGGCAAGATCGTGATGCCGAATCCCGCGTCCTCGGGCACGGGTTATCTCGATGTCGCCGGCTGGCTGCAGATGTGGGGCGAGGCCGACGCGTGGAAGTTCATGGATGCGCTCCACGAAAACGTCGCGCATTACACTCACTCGGGCTCGAAGCCGTGTCGTGAGGCGGGCGCCGGCGAGTTTCCGGTCGGCGTGTCCTTCGAGTACCGGGCGGTCACGACCAAGAAATCGGTCGCGCCTATCGACATCGTCTTTCCCACCGAAGGGCTCGGCTGGGATCTCGAAGCGTCCGGCATCATGAAGGCGACCAAGAAAGTCGAAGCGGCGCGCAAGGTCATGGATTGGCTCGCGAGTCCTGATGCCATGGTGCTGTTCTCCAAGAACTTCGCCGTCCTTGCCATTCCCGGCATCGCCAAGCCGCTCGATTTCGTCCCCGCGGACTACGAAAAGCGTCTGGTCAAGAACGACTTCGCGTGGTCCGCCAAGAACCGCGACAGGATCCTCGCCGAGTGGACCAAGCGCTACGACAGCAAGTCGGAGCCAAAGTAAATGACTATGAGCATGCGCGCCCCTCGGGGCGCGTTTTTTTTGCCGAGTACGTGACGAAAAGGGCGCGCGAGTGCCGCGTACCGCAGGAACACACGAGCCGTATCTCGAGCTCGATGACATCCATAAGAGCTTCGGCAAGTTCGCCGCGCTGAAAGCTGTCGCCCTGGCCGTCGACCGCGGCGAGCTCATCATTTTCCTGGGGCCCTCGGGGTGCGGCAAAACGACGCTGCTGCGTATCGTCGCCGGGCTCGAATCCCAGGACGCCGGTTCGATCGTGCAGGACGGCCGCGACATTTCCCGCCTGCCCGCGATGAAGCGGGACTACGGCATCGTCTTCCAGTCGTACGCGCTGTTTCCGAATCTGACGATTTTCGACAATGTCGCTTATGGTCTGGTCAATCGCCGCAAAGGCCGCGATGAAATCCATCGCCGCGTCGCGGAGCTACTCAAGCTCGTGGGCCTCGCGGACGCCGGCGGCAAGTATCCGGGTCAGCTTTCG
>VBCZ01000255.1:5211-13735 GCA_005889025.1 Betaproteobacteria bacterium | reverse complement strand
GCATGAATGGGAGATGTTTCGCCGTCATCTGGTCGGCTTGCACTATGACCAGTTGTCGCAATGGCTGACGGAAGCGGGCCTCCCGGCGGCGCGCATTTTCTCATCGCAGGGATTCATCGCCCCCTACCCCGAGGCATTCCCGTTCGCGGTGCGCATCGACAGTCCTACCAAGAATCACGACAGCGGCGGGATGTCGATCGAGGGCTCGATTCCCCTCGACGGTCATCTCGGCGCCATCGTCTACGGCGGCAGTGCGGTCAACGATGTTCGCATGGAAAATGGCGCCAATCTCTTTGCGACTTTTCACCGCATGGATGCGGGGTGGGCGGTGGTCGAGTTCAACACCGCCGATTTCCGCACGCCCAACGAGCTGCCCTCGTATGCGCTGGCGTACCGCGCGCTGCGCGAGATGTTCAATTTCGGCGCAAGGTTTGTCTCGCCCATGGCCTGGAACGGATCGAATGGCATCTACGCCGGCCAGGCCGGTTACATCTCGTTCATGGCGTGGCGCAATACCCCGCTGGAAGACGCCATGCGCGACTTCGCGGTGAGCCATGCCTATGTTCCGCCGGGGGCGCGGTTATGGACTTTCGGATCGGTGCGGCACGCCGACGACGACGGCTGGACCGCAGCGCCGGGCGCGACACTCGTCGCCGGCAACGGGTATCTGGACGTCCAATCGGCCGGCGGGCCGGCGGTGCTGCTGTCGCCGACGCCGCTGGCGCTGTTGCCGGCTGAGACCGACCTTCTGGTCGTGGGTAGCGACGCCGACGCGCTTTCGTCTGTCGCGGTCGACGCTCGGCTCGACAACAAGTCTTGGGTCGCCGTGGCACCCCCTCAGGCTGTATCGAGGCTCGAAGTCACCGCCGCGGGCATCTCCGTCCCGCTCGTCTGGCCCGCGTCGGGGTCCGTGGAGCAGCTTCGCGTCAGGCTTACGCCGCGCGACGGATCAGCCAAGGTGCGCATCCGCCACATCGCGCTTCTGCCTCCGGCGCGGCGCTGATCGATCGCGGGGCGATCCGGTGAAGGGCCCCTTGGCGCACGCAGCATCCAAGTCCGCGCTCTTAAGCAGGCCTCGCGCTGTGCTATATTCCCGTTCACGGGGATGAGGGCAGACTCCCCGGCTCGGTCAAGACGTTTTTCCTGCGTCCAAGTTCTGCTCCTGACACCGGCGTTTACCCCGGGCGGGAGTATGCATTGGACCTTCGGCAGTCGACTCCCAAGAGAAAATCGCGTTCCGCGGGCGACCGTCATGGGCTCGCACGCGCGGTGAGCGCCATCAAAAGGAGAGGCCATGAGCAAGCCCACAATATCGGTCGGCGCGTCGCTGATTGCGTCGACTTTAGTGGCGGCCGCATGCGCCGATACCATCGGGTTCGATACCGACGCAGTCGGCAGCCAAGGCCGCCAGCGTGACCGCGTTCGATGACTTCAGCTACGGCCCGCTACGTCCGCGATGATGTCCCCCGTGGCGCGTAGGGTATTGTTGGTACGGGGCCTGCGCGCGTTCGGCGACGGCTTCGTGAGTCTCCTGCTGCCGGCGTATCTCATCACCCTCGGGTTCGGCCCGCTGCAGGTCGGTGCGATTGCGACCTGCACGCTGTTAGGGTCCGGCGTGATGACGCTGGCAGTGGGCATGAACGCCCGGCGCTTCCAATACCGCAGCTTGTTGCTGGCGGCGGCCGTTGTGATGTCGGCGACCGGGCTCGGATTCTCGCTGAGTGTCTTTCTGCCGCTGGAGCATGCCGTGCTGGCGCACGTCGTGGAGGACCGGCAGCGAACAGCCCTGTTCGCCCGCTACAGCCTGATTGGCGCGCTGGTCGGAGCGCTCGGTGCGCTGGCCGCGGGGATACCCGAGCTCGCTGCGCGAGCATTGCAGACCGACATCAAAGTGCTGCTGCAGGCGATGTTCGCGCTTTATGGCTGCCTTGGCATCGCATCCGCGGTGATCTATCGAAAGATGCCTGCCGATCTCGCCACGGAAGCACAGATCCCGCCGGAGCCATTGAACAAATCGAGAAAGATCGTCTACACGCTGGCCGCGCTTTTCAGCATCGATGCATTCGGCGGCGGCTTTATCGTGCAGTCTCTGCTGGCCTTGTGGCTTTTCGAAAGATTCGAGCTTTCGATCCGCACGGCCGCGACGATCTTCTTCTGGACCGGAGTCCTGTCGGCATTCTCGTACCTCCTGGCGGTGCGGATCTCCAAGCGCATCGGGCTCGTCAACACCATGGTGTTCACGCATCTGCCCGCGAACGTGTTCCTGATTCTCATTCCGTTTTTGCCGACGCTGGCTTGGGTCATCGTGCTGCTGCTTCTGCGCAGCGTGCTTTCGCAGATGGATGTTCCGACGCGGAGCTCGTATGTAATGGCGGTGGTCACGCCATCAGAGCGTGCCGCGGCCGCGAGCATGACCGCCGTGCCGCGCAGTCTCGCCTCGTCCGCGAGCCCGTTTCTGGCGGGCTATCTGCTGAGCGTCTCGGCGTTCGGCTGGCCGCTGATCATTGGCGGGGCAATCAAGATCGTCTACGACGTGCTGCTGCTCGCCATGTTCCGCCGCGTGCGTCCGCCGGAAGAAGCGGAAAGCCGAGGAAGGTCCAAACAATCGTCGTGATGCATTCGCCCAGAGAGGCGAGCGCGACCTATTGCGGCGACGTCGATCTATTCGGCGTCGCTTTTTTTAGCATTACCGCAGCTTCGAGAGCCCATTCCTGGCGCAGATCGTCGGAAAGCCCCGCGTCGGTTTCGTCGATGATGGACCAAGCCCATTCGGGCAAGGATGACGGCGGCAATTGCGCGCCGAGCTTCAAGTGGACCTCGGCCTGGTTGCGCAGAAGGTTGGGGGCGACATTGAGCGCGTAAGTCACGAGACTCGCCCAGCCCTGCTCGGCCTTGATGCGCTCGAAGTACGTGCGCGTGAACATCCACTTGTCGTCGAGATCGCGAAAGATCGGGTCCGTTTTGGGACGCGCCCGCACGGTGTAGTCGGCGACCATTCGCTCGAGCAAGCGCATCGCCGCGGTTGTCTTCTCGCCCTCCGATGCCTGGGCGAGAATGCGCTGATACGTAATGCGGACTATTGTGTTGCCGGCTTCGAACGGCTCAAAAAAAATCGCCCAGCCACCCGGCTTGAGCGCACGCTGGCAGGCGGAGAGCACCCGCGCAGGATCGAGAACGTGGTGAAGGATCGCCGCGCCGACCGCGAGATCGGCGACATCCTCGTTGTAGCGAGCGCTCGCGGCGTCGACGCAGACCAGCGAAAAGCGTTGCGTGCCCTCCGCGCCGCTCCGAAGGAAATCGCGCAGAATCGCCAGCAGTTGCGGGCTGATGTCGGTAGCGACGATGCGCGCATTCGGAAATCGTTCGGCCAGAGGAATAACAGAATTGCCGGACCCCGATCCGATATCGATGATCAGCGCGGGATCGGCCGGCGGGCCCGCCACAGTCAGCGCCTTGTCGAGCAGAAAACGCCAATACTCGACATTGAGATACGCTCGATGATATTCATCGGCGCGCTCGAGGAACTGCGCCGTTACTCCTACCTTGGCGGCGCCAAGCGCGCTTCGCGGCGTCAGGATGCCCGCCAACGCCTCGTCTTGCGAGCCGAGATCCAGCAACGGCTCGGCGAAGATTTCGCCGGCATCCATAGGGGTCAGACCACGCTTTCCTCGCGAGAGAGATCAACCGAAAAGGTGGTCTGACCCCGTTTTAGCGCCGTTTTAGCGGTCGTCCAGGCGCACTTCGACGTACGCTCGGTCGCGCACCTGTCGCACCCAGTCCTGAAAAGCCTCGTCGGACTTGCGCTGGCGGATCGCGATCTGTGCGCGGACGCGTTCCTTGTCGGCGGTGACGTCCTGCTTGCGCCGCTCGAGAACCTGGATGATATGCCAGCCGAACGGCGTGCGCACAGGCGCCGAAATCTGGTTCAGTGCGAGCTTGCTCATCGCGTCGTCGAATTCGGCGACGGTATCGCCCGGATTGATCCAACCCAGGTCGCCACCTTTCGCTGCAGTCGTGTCCTCGGAATTGAGCTTTGCCAGCTCGTCGAACTTGCCGCCGTTGTCGAGGCGGTCCTTCACGCGGTCGATTTTGGCTTTCGCGTCGGCTTCGGAAACCGTTTCGTTCACCTTCACGAGGATATGGCGCGCGTGGGTTTGATCGACAACCGTGGCGTCGTCATGGTTTCGCTTCTCGAGCAGCCTGACGATGTGGAACCCCGCGGCGCTGCGAAGAACGCCGGAAGTTTCACCGGCTTTCATCTTGCGCACCTCGTCGACAAAGACGGTCGGCAGGCGAGCGCCGGACCGCCATCCGAGGTTGCCTCCGGAAAGCGCGTCGGTCGCATCGGAGAATGAAGCGGCAATCTGCGCGAAATCGGCGCCGGTCTTAAGCGAGCGCAGCGCCTCGTCGGCACGGCGGCGCCGGCCCTCGATCTGGTCGGCGCTGGCCTGTTCCGGAACGATCACCAGGATATGTGCGAGCCGGTACTCGGTCTCACCTGCATTTTGCCCCTTGAGCGTCGCCAGGTATTGTTCCACCTCGGCATCGCTGACGGCGATCTTGCTGTCGACTTCGCGCTCACGAAGGCGTTGCATCGTCAGCTCGTTGCGGATGTCTTCGCGATACTTCGCGTATGTGATGTTCTCGTTGGCGAGGGCCTTGCGGAAGTCCTCGGCCGACAGCTTGTTCTCCTGCGCGATGCGCTGCATCGCGCGCTCGATCATTGTGTCGTCGACTTTCACGCCGTTTTCCTTGGCGAGCTGCAGCAGCGAGCGCTCGGTCATCAGGCGCTCGAGAACCTGCTTGTCGAGGACGTCCGCGCTCGGCGGCTGTACGTTCTGCTGCTTGAGCTGTTGAAGCACGATGCGCTTGGCGTCGTCCAGGTCGTACTGCGTGATCGCCTCGTCGTTGACCACTGCCACGACGCGGTCGATAGGCACGACGCGTGACGGTGCGCCAGGCGCAGGCTGTGCATTCGCGACGCCCAGACACAGCATCGCGACTGAGAGATGGAACCACGCACCCATCATGATCGAACCTTTCTAAAATCCGGGGAAGTAATCGCTGGCCGCCGCACCTGCCGGCCGCAACGACGGATCGTTGACGGTCAGGTAACCGGGGACACTTCGCTTGAGGACGTCGATCGGATTGGTGCCGAGACGAGCAAGCCCATTGAGCTCGAATTGCACGAACACGGAAGTGCTTGCCTGTTGCGTCGTCGTGGTCAGCCTTTGGCCAACAATGCGGAAGGCCCAGCAGCCGCCATTGTACTCGAAGCCCACGACACCCTCCAGCGTCTTGGCGTCGACCAGCGAGTAATTCCAGCGTCCGATCACCGACCAGTTCTCGAGGAACGGCCACTGACCCGACAGATCCACCTGCTTGAGTTGCGAAATAACACCTGTCGGATCGACCTGCTGACGGATGTAGCGATAACTCGCGTTGAGAACCCGGCCCGCTCCGGGTTGGTAGCGCACCCCGACATCGAAGCGCTCGGTTTGCGGGTGGGTGAGGTTGTATTCGAGCGTGGCCGCGGCGGACCACGCGTCGGACAAGCGCCCCTCCCCGGCCAGCAGCAAGTCGGATGCATTTGCGCTGCGGGGCGTCTCGGTGAGCGTGACGCGCTGGGTCTCCAGATAGTACCGCTGGCCGATGGCAAAGCGCATCCGCTCCTCGCCGCTCGCGGGATCGAGCAGCCTGGAAACCACGGCAAGCGTCAATTGATTGGCATCGCCAATTCGATCGTTCCCGAGATATCGATTCTCGGTGAAGAGCTGCGAAAAGTTGAAATCGTCGATCGCCGTGTCGAATGCAGGAATCTGATCCTGTCGCCGGTACGGAATATGGACGTAGTACGCGCGCGGTTCGAGCGTCTGGGTGAACGCTCTTCCAAAGTAACTCGCGTCGCGCTCGAAAACGAGCCCGCTGTCGACGCTGGTAATCGGAAGCACCCGGTTGATGTGCGGTTCGGTAGCGGCCGGATCGTCGAGATCGTAGTGCGTCATGTGCAGACCGGTGCGCGCGGTGACGAACCACGCGTTGCCCTGGTGCGTCCACGATACCGTCGGATAGAGCAAGGTGCGGTCCCCGCTGACGAGCGCGGGCTGATGAAAGCGAACGAATTCGCCGTTGGCGGCAAAGTCCAGACCGTGCCATTCCACGGGATTCATGGCCATCAATACCTGCGGCTCGCGGAAGTAGGGCGGGGTGATCGGCTGATTGGGGTCCTGCAGTGTTTGAAAGGTTTGAACGCGCGTGAGCAAGGCGAATGGTTCGCGGTTGTACACGAGCCCGACGTCGCGCGGCAGGTTCGTTTGCGATGTGATGGTCAACCGATCCGAGAGATCGGCGAAATACGTGTCATCGGAGACCCTCTGCACATTGACGAATCCCGCAAGCCCGGGAAGGAACCCGAAACTCTGGTTGTGCTTCCACGACAGGCCATAGCGGTTGCTGTTGGTGATGCGGTCCGGCAGCACCTCCGCATCGGCTTCGCCGGTCATCTCCGGAGTCAGGTAGCGGAATTGCCCGTTGATCTGCAGACCGCGGCGCGTCATCAGGCGCGGTGTCAGCGTTGCGTCGTAGTTCGGCGCGAGATTGAAGTAATAGGGCAGAGACATCTCCAGCCCGCGGCCACTGGTCGATCCGAAAACAGGCGTGAGAAAGCCCGACTTGCGCTCGTTGGACAAGGGGAAGTCGGCGTACGGCAAGTACAGGATGGGAACGTCCTTGAAGACGACGGTCGCGTTTCTCGCGGTGCCGACCAGGCGCGAGCGGTCGAGATCGACGGTGGCCGAGGTGAGGTACCAGTCGTCGTTGCCCGCGACGCAGGTGGTGTAGCGGAAGTCCTTGAGCTGGTATTTGTCGGCGCCCACAAAGGTGAGCTCTCGCGCATCGCCTCGCGACGCGTTCTCTCCGATGTGGAAAACGGGCGAGGTAAAAAATCCCGTCTCATCACTGCGCTTGAACTTCGCTTCCGGGCCGGTGATCCAGTCGACGCCGCGGCGAATGAGCACGTTGCCCTTGCCCCAGAATTCGTCGGTGCCGATGTCGTAATGCAGCCAGTCCGCGAGCACGGTCTGCCTTCGCGTGCGCAACTCGGCCTTGCCTTCGGCCTCGACCCATTTCTGATCGTCGCCTGTCACAGTATCGGCGCGCAGGAAAATTGCGTCGCGTTCCGCTGGAGCGCCCGGGCTGGATGCCTTCGGCGGCGGCGGCTCAAGCGTCGGAGCAAGTTTGAGACGCGGCGGCAGGTCGGGCGTCTCGCCGGAAACGGTCTGCGCCATGGCGGCGCTCGTAAGCACGAGCGGCACAACAGCGATGGACGCGATAACGGTGCGGCGAAGCATGCGATGCTGCTTGGAAGCGCGGCGTGAATGCTAAAATGTCGCTCCCGGCTCCGGCGGCATCCATTTTACCCGCGTCGGCGGACGCGAGCTTCCGCCGTTATTTCCGCGTGACGCTTGCAGACGACGGGGCGCTGCGCGAATGCCTCGAGCATGCTCGAACATTCATCGCGATGGACGCGCCGCCGCCACAGGAGGACTGCCGGCCTTTTGTCTCCATCGCGGGCCTGCTCTCGAACGCGGGCCTTAACGCGCCGGTTGTGTTCGCGCAGGATTTCGAGCAGGGCTTCCTGCTGTTGAGCGACCTGGGCACGAGAATGTACTTGGACGAGCTGTCCGACGCGACCGCGCCTTCGCTCTATCGGGATGCGAGCATCTCGCTGGTTCGTTGGCAGCTTGCCTCGCGCGAAGGCGTGCTTCCCCCTTACGACGAGGCGCTGCTTGGCCGCGAGCTCGCCCTGTTCCCCGACTGGTACGTCGCGAAGCATCTCGGCGCTGCGCTCGACGACGCGCAACGCGCCACGATTGCGGGAGCATTCCGTCTCATCCTCGGGCACAACCTCGCACAACCTCGCGTCTACGTGCATCGTGACTACCATTCGCGCAATCTCATGGTCGTCGATCCAAACCCGGGCGTGCTGGATTTCCAGGATGCGGTCTACGGCCCTATCACCTACGATCTCGTCTCGCTTCTGCGTGACGCGTACGTCGCATGGGACGAGGAATATCAGCTCGATTGGGCGGTTCGACACTGGGAGCGGTCCAAAGACGCGGGATTGCCGGTAGCCGCGGACTTCGGCGATTTCTGGCGGGACTTCGAATGGATGGGCGTGCAAAGGCAGCTCAAGGTGCTCGGCATCTTCGCGCGCCTGTACCATCGCGACGGCAAGAGCGTGTATCTCGCCGCGATGCCACGCGTCATGGCTTATTTGCGCGCTGCCTGCAGTCGCTACCGACCGCTCGGGCCGTTTCTCAAGCTGCTCGACGAGCTGGAGCAGCGACACAGCGTCATCGGCTACAGCTTCTGATCGCCATGCGAGACGCTTCATGCCCTGCTATCGTGCCCCCGGGAGTGCGGCAGTGAAGGCAATGATTCTCGCCGCCGGGCGCGGAGAGCGCATGCGTCCGCTGTCCGATGCAACGCCCAAGCCCCTGTTGCCGGCCGGCGGCAAGCCGCT
>VBCZ01000255.1:0-5201 GCA_005889025.1 Betaproteobacteria bacterium | reverse complement strand
TTCTCAACGTCGCGCACCGGGGCGATGCCATCGAATCGGTTCTGGGTGATGGCACTCGATTCGGCGCCGCAATCCGCTATTCGCGCGAGCCCGAGCCCCTTGACGTTGCGGGAGGGATCGCGACCGCGCTGCCGCTTCTCGGCGACGGCGTAGCGCTGGTCGTCAGTGGAGATATCTTCACCGACTACGACTATGCGTCTTTGCGCCCGCGGCTCGACGCCATGGCCGCAAATTCCACCGCGCCGCATATGCACATGGTGATGGTGCCCAACCCAGGTTATCACCCGCGCGGCGATTTCACTTTGAATTCCGGAAAGCTTACGCTGGACGGCGAGCCGCGCGTCACCTTTGGCAACATCGCCTTGTATCGAACGGGCCTGTTCCGGGAGCTTCCGCGCGGAGAAAAGCTCAGGATATTGCCGCTTTATCGCGACTGGATAAGCCGCGGTTGGGCAACGGGCGAATGCTTCAGCGGCCGCTGGTTCAACATCGGTACCCCCGCCGATCTCGCCGATCTCGAGCGCGAGCTGAGTTCCAACTTGCGCGAAAGACCTGCCGCATGAGCGCCACGATCGCACGCACAAGCGACAATCCTTTGCTGGATTTTTCCGGGCTGCCTCGTTTTCCCGAGATCGAGCCGGGCCACGTGACGCCCGCGATCGACGCCTTGATCGCCGATGTCCGCGAAACGATCGAGCGTGTGGCGGGCGCGGCTGACGCGCCGAGCTGGGACAACTTCGTTCAACCTCTTTCCGACGCGCTCGACAGGCTCGATCGCGCCTGGGGGCAAGTCTCGCATTTGAATGCCGTGGTCAACACGCCCGCCCTGCGGGAAACCTACAACGCAAACCTGCCGAAGATCACCGCGTTCCACACCGACATTGCCCACGACAAGCGTCTTTTCTCGCGGTATCGCGACCTCGCAGCGTCTCCCGCATTCGCCGCTTATGGCGCGCAGCGCAAGCTCGTCGAAAATACGCTGAGTGACTTTCGGCTCTCCGGGGCGGAGCTGCCCGACGACAAGAAAGCGCGCTTCAAGGCGATAGAGGAAGAGCTTGCGCGAAGCTCCGCGCGTTTCGAGGACAACGTGCTCGATGCGACGAATGCGTACGGGCTGTTTGTCGCCGATGAAGGCTCGCTTGCCGGCGTGCCCGACGACGTGCTGACGGCGGCGAAGCTCGCCGCGGAGTCCGACGGCAAACCCGGGTGGAAGTTGACGCTGCACATGCCATGCTATCTCCCGGTCACGCAATACGCCGACAATCGCGGGATTCGCGAAACGCTCTATCGCGCGTATGCCACGCGCGCGAGCGAATTCGGCAATCCCGAATGGGACAACACCGCCTTGATCGAACGTATTCTCGAGCTCCGGCGCGAGGCGGCCGCTCTTCTGGGCTACGCGAGCTATGCGGAAGTATCGCTGGTTCCCAAGATGGCCGGCACACCCGCGGAAGTGCTTGGCTTCCTGCGCGAGCTCGGCGCCAAGGCGAAGCCGTATGCGGAACGCGACATGGCCGAGCTCGAGCAATACGCCCGCACCGAACTGGGATTGACCGATCTCGCCGCGTGGGACCTCGCTTACGTCTCGGAAAAGCTGCGGCAGTCACGATACAGCTACTCGGACCAGGAGGTGAAGCAGTATTTTCCGGAGGACATTGTTCTCGCGGGGATGTTTCGGGTGGTGCAGACCATTTTCGGCGTCGCCATCCGTGCCTCCACGGCCCCAGCGTGGCATGCGACCGTGCGCTTTTTCGACGTGATGGATCGCGAGGGCGGCCTCGTCGGACAGTTCTATCTCGACCTCTATGCGCGGCCGGCGAAGCGCGGCGGCGCCTGGATGGATGACGCCATCAAGCGTCGCCGGATAGGTGAGCGTGTGCAGCACCCGGTCGCGCATTTGACATGCAACTTCTCAGCGCCGGTTTCGGGGAAGCCGGCGCTGTTTACCCACGACGAAGTCACGACGCTGTTTCATGAATTCGGCCATGGCTTGCACCTGTTGCTGACCCGGGTCGACGTTCCCGGCGTCTCCGGATTGGAGGGGGTCGAATGGGACGCGGTCGAGCTGCCCAGCCAGTTCATGGAAAACTTCTGCTGGGAGTGGGATGTGGTCAAGCACATGAGCGCCCATGTCGAGTCAGGCGAACCCTTGCCGCGAGTCCTTTTCGACAGGATGCTCGCAGCCAAGAATTTCCAGAGCGGCATGCAAACCGTTCGCCAGCTCGAATTTGCCCTGTTCGACATGCATCTTCACCATGATTTCGACCCGAGCAGCCAATCGGTGCTGGATCTGGTGGAATCGATCAGACGCGAGATCTCGGTCGTTCCACGGCAGTTCGACGACCGCGGATTGACCCATGCCTTCAGCCACATCTTTGCCGGCGGCTACGCTGCGGGCTATTACAGCTACCAATGGGCCGAAGTGCTCTCAGCTGATGCCTACAGCTTGTTCGAGGAACAGGGCGTATTGTCGCCGGTCGTCGGGTCCCGATTCCGCGACGAAGTCCTGGGTCGCGGGGGGAGCCGGCCCGCGCTGGATTCTTTTATCGCCTTTAGGGGACGAGCACCCCAAATCGACGCCTTGTTGCGGCATAATGGTATGTTGGCGTCATAATTCGGGCGCTGCTTCGTTAAGGAGGCGAGATGGGAACCCGGTCGTATCCGGCTCGCATGACGGCTGCCGCTGCGCTGTTGATGTTGTTTGCGGGCAGCTTGTCAGGCGCGCAAGTTCAGCAGGTGTATCGCTATGTCGACGCGGAAGGTCGCGTCGTTTATTCGGACAAGCCTCCGCCCGCCAACGCCAAGGATGCGCAAGCCAAGCGTATCGGCGCTAACAGCATCGAGACCAGCGATCTTTCCTACGCGACCCAACAGGCGCAGGAGCGTTTTCCCGTCACGCTATACACGTTTGCCTGCGGCGTCGTCTGCGATACCGCGCAGGCTTTGCTCAACAAGCGAGGTGTCCCGCATACGGTAATCGACGTGAGCCAGGGTGAGGGCGCGGAGAAGCTCAAGCGCGCGACCGGAGGCTTGGACGCGCCTACGCTGCAAGTCGGCGAGCAGCAGGCGCTCGGATTCAATGAGAGCAAGTGGCAGAATCTGCTCAGCGATGCGGGTTATCCCAAGACCCCCGCACCGCGGAACACGCCTGTCGGTCGCGCACCCCCGGCGTCGTCCGAACCAAGTCCCGCGACGCAGACCGTCGCCGCGCCTGCGGCAGCGCCCAAGGGCACGTACCCGCAGTAACCAACGAAGCTCGCGCAAGCAGCGGACCCGCGCGGCCGATACGGGGGCGCTTGAACCACGGCCAGCGCGCATCGCGCCGGACGCATCCTCGCCGTGCGTTGCCCCTAGGCTCGACCGGATTTCGGCCATCAAGACGCAGCGGGGCTCTTCGCGTCGACTAGCGTTTGTTGTGATCCAGTTTGAGCTCCTGGATCTTGCGTGTCAGCGTATTGCGTCCCCAGCCGAGCCACTGCGCCGCTTCCATGCGGTGCCCGCCGGTGTGGGCAAGCGCGCGCAATATCAAAGTACGTTCGAACTCCTTTTCCAGCCTGCCGCCTACCGCGCGCTCGCCTCGGGCGAGCGCCTGCGCAAGCTCACGGTCGAGCGCCTGCTGCCAGTTGGGATCGCCTTCGCGATCCCCCCCTCCGCCGGTTGAGCGCAACTCCGGCGGCAGATCGGCAACATCGATTCGCTGCGCCGGCGCCATCACCGTCAGCCAGTGGCAGATGTTCTCCAATTGACGGACATTGCCGGGAAAAGCAAATGCCGAAAGCAGCTTCAACGCCGCGTCGGTAAGCTGCTTGGGCTCGACAGCGAGCTCGCGCGCGCTCTTGAGGAGAAAATGGCGCGCGAGCGGTGCGATGTCCTCACCGCGCTCGCGAAGCGGGGGCAGCCGCAGCCTGACCACATTGAGGCGATGCATGAGGTCTTCGCGGAACAAGCCCTGGCGGACGCGCTCCTCCAGATTTTGATGCGTTGCGGCGATGATGCGGACATTGGCTCGCAGCGGCGCATGACCGCCCACGCGATAGTACTCGCCGTCCGAGAGCACGCGCAGCAGCCGAACTTGAAGATCGGGCGGCATGTCGCCGATCTCGTCTAAGAAGAGCGTCCCGCCGTCGGCCTGCTCGAAACGTCCCCGGCGCGAGCTCTGGGCCCCGGTGAAAGCGCCGCGCTCGTGCCCAAAAAGCTCCGACTCGAGCAGGTCCTTCGGGATGGCTGCCGTATTGATTGCGACAAACGGACCCGCCGCACGCAGGCTGTGCCGGTGCAGCGCCCTCGCCACCAGCTCTTTACCCGTTCCCGACTCGCCGGTGATCAAGACGGTAACGTGCGACTGGGAAAGACGGCCGATGGCGCGAAAGACTTCCTGCATTGCCGGCGCCTGGCCGAGCATCTCCGGACTCTCCGCGCTCATCGCCTGCGCCGGCGCAAGCACGGGAACATCCGCGCTGGCGCGTCGGATCAGCGCAATCGCGTGATCGATGTCGAAAGGCTTGGGAAGGTACTCGAATGCTCCGCCCTGAAACGCAGCGACCGCGCTGTCGAGATCGGAGTACGCGGTCATGATGATCACCCGCACCTTGGGATGCCCCTCCTTGATCTTATTGAGGAGCGCGAGTCCGGACTCTCCCGGCATGCGAATGTCGGAGACCAGAACGGTCGGCTCGCCGTGTTGCAATGCCTGGCTCACTTCGTACACCGAAGCAAAAGTCTTATGGGCTATTCCCTCGCGCGCGAGCGCCTTTTCGAGCACCCAGCGGATCGACCGATCGTCGTCGACGATCCAGACCGCATTCATCGTTTCACTCCGTGACCGCTCGTGATCGTCGTATGCATGCATTAACGGCTACTCGCAATTTACGCGCCAGCGCGATGGAACTCCAGCGGCAGCAGGATAGTGAAAATCGTCCGGCCGGGAACGCTGTCGCATTCGATTGCGCCGTTATGCTGGGCTATGAACGTCTGCGCAATCGTCAATCCCAGGCCGCTTCCTCCTTCGCGACCCGAAACCAACGGAAAAAAGATCTTGTCGCGTATCGCTTCCGGGACTCCGGGACCGTTATCTTCGATGAATAGCGCTAGCGCCAGGCGGTACCGCCGCTTGGACAGCGTGACGCCGCGAGCCACCCGCGTCCGCAGCTTGATCTCCCGATCGCCCGGCACGTTATCGAGCGCCTGCGCTGCGTTGCGCA
>VBCZ01000254.1:1333-5683 GCA_005889025.1 Betaproteobacteria bacterium | reverse complement strand
ATTTCATGTGTCCTCCGTGTGCTCCGTCGATCAGTCAAGGGAATACCAGGCACGCGATTATTTCGCGTCGGTTGGTGATGGTCAACCGGCGATGCAGCAATGCGGACCCGCGCCTTGGGTGCCGGCCCCCGGCCTTCGCCGGGGCGGGCTGCGCGATGACCGGGACATGCAATACGCAGTTCGACACGAAGCGATATATGCCATGACTCGGCGTCCAGGCCCTTCGACTTCGTTTCAGGGCCCGCCCAGAGCTTGACGGAGGGATAAACTCCGGCCGACGCCCAATTCTAGCGTCTTCGACCTTGAGTCTCGGGCTACACTGAGGCACTTTCACCGTGGACCTATCCTTCGCTCGCGACATCCCTCGCGGCGTCAGCCAGCGCTTCCGGCATCTGCGGCGCCCATCTCGATCGCCGGCCTTAAAGATCGCGCTCATGTTCCATCGCATTGACCGTCGTGTCGTTTTGGGGCCGGATTTGGCCGCCCGAAAACCGCTGACGCCATGACCGCGGCCGGACCTGTAGTGGTAACGGGTGCGACGGGTTTCGTCGGGTCGGGCATTGTCCGCGCGTTCCTCGCTACCGGATACCCTGTGCGTGCGCTTGTTCGGGCAGCTAGCCCTCTGGCCAACCTGGCGGGTCTCGAGGTCGAGAGCGCCTGCGCTGACATATGCGATAGGGACGCGGTCGCGCGCGCCATGGCCGGGGTGCGCCATGTCGTGCATGCGGCCGCCGACTATCGTTTATGGGCACGGGACCCCGATGCGCTCGTGCGCACCAACGTCGAGGGCACAAGGACCGTGATGGAAGCGGCGCTGCGCGCCGGCATCGAGCGCGTCGTGTACACCAGCAGTGTCGCCACGCTTGCGCTGCGCCCTGACGGCGAAGCGGCGGACGAGACGGTGCAACTTGCCGCGACGGCGGCGGTCGGAGCCTACAAGCGAAGCAAGATAGTCGCCGAGCAGCTGGTGCAGACGATGATTGCGCGAGACGCGCTGCCGGCGGTTATCGTCAATCCGTCGACGCCGGTAGGCCCGCGCGACATCAGGCCGACGCCGACCGGGCGAATCATCGTCGAAGCGGCGTCCGGGCACATGCCGGGCTTCCTCGACGTTGGGCTCAACATCGTGCATGTCGACGACGTGGCCGCGGGCATCGGCGAACGCTACATTCTCGGTGGCGACAATGTGCTGCTCGAGCACATGCTGCGCGACATCGCCGGTCTGGTGGGGCGGCGGCCGCCACGACTAAAGCTGATGCGCGGACCGCTCTATCCGATCGCGGCGGCGGCAGAGATAATTGCAGCGATGACGGGGCGCGAGCCTTTCCTCACGCTCGACGGCTTGCGCATGTCCAGGCATCACATGTTCTTCACCAGCGCGAAAGCCGAACGCGAGCTCGGCTTCAACAGTCGCCCTTACGCCGAGGGCCTGCGCGACGCTGTCGACTGGTTTCGCCGGGCAGGATACCTGCGATGACGCCGCTTCTCATCGCTGCGCTCTGCTGCGTGACATGGGTCTTTCTACTTGTGGCGCGGGGCGGATTCTGGCGCGCAGGCGAGCGCGACGGCGTGGTTGCCGAAACCTCGCCGGAACCGGTCAGCTGGCCGCGCGTGGTGGCGGTGGTGCCGGCGCGCGATGAAGCCGAGGTCGTTGGTGAGAGCCTCGGCTCGCTTTTGCATCAGGATTATCGCGGAGATTTCGTGATCGTCGTCGTCGACGATCACAGCTTCGATGGCACGGCGGCCGTCGCGCGCAATGCCGCTGCAGCGGCAGGCGCGTCGGACCGAGTGATCGTCCTGGCCGCGCCAAGGCTCCCCGATGAGTGGACCGGCAAACTGTGGGCGCTGCACCATGGTGTCCGCCATACCTGTTCCTCCACCGAGCAGCCCGATTACATGTTGTTCACCGACGCCGACATCCGCCACGACGTCGACACGTTGACTCAGCTTGTCCTGCGCGCAGTCCGCGACCGTACGGTCCTGACGTCGCTGATGGCGAAGTTGCGCTGCGAGACCTTGGCCGAGCGTGCCATGATTCCCGCCTTCATCTTCTTCTTTCAGATGTTGTACCCATTCGCCTGGGTCAATCGCGCGGATCGTCGCACTGCCGCCGCCGCCGGCGGCTGCATGCTCGTGCATCGCCAAACGCTGCAAGCGGCCGGCGGCATCGAAGCCATTCGCGATGAGTTGATCGACGACTGCGCATTGGCACGACTGCTCAAGCGTCATGGCCCGATCTGGCTTGGCTTGACCGAACGCGTGCGCAGCCTTCGTACGTATCGATCCCTGCGCGAGATCCGACGCATGATCACGCGCTCGGCCTACGCCCAACTGGGGTTCTCTCCGTGGTGGTTGGCGTTCACGACCTTGGCGATGGCAGTCACCTACCTCGCGCCGCCCGCATTGACCTTACTTGGCAGCGGCGTGTCGCAATTCCTCGGTGCGCTGGCATGGGCGCAGATGACATTGGCATTTCAACCGACGCTGCGTCTCTATCGCCTCGCCCCGTGGTGGGGCCTTGCGCTGCCGGCAATCGCGGACTTATATCTTATATTTACGCTCGAATCCGCCTGGCAGCACGTGCGTGGCACGGGTGGCGAATGGAAAGGTCGTGTACATTGGCCGGTATCCAGACGATGAGACTTGCCGTTGCACGAATGCGCGCGATCTCCCGGCCCTGACGTCAAATCTCGAACGTACCCAGAGACCCATGATCGAGGCCTCCCCCAGAAGCCCGGAACCGCCGGTCTCCGGAAGCTCGTTTTACGCCGCCATGCGCGTGCTGCCTCCA
Organism: Betaproteobacteria bacterium; assembly: GCA_005889025.1. Classification (GTDB taxonomy): domain Bacteria; phylum Pseudomonadota; class Gammaproteobacteria; order Burkholderiales; family Casimicrobiaceae; genus PALSA-1003. Next base: position 2,892 of record VBCZ01000254.1, on the reverse strand, counting down.
CCGCAGCGGCGCGCCATGTTTGAAATCTACGGATTTTGCCGCGCGGTCGACGACGTAGCCGACAGCAGCAAGGATCGCCAAGCGCGCTTGACCGAGCTCGAGCGGTGGCGGGCGGACATCGACGCGCTTTTCGCAGGTTCGCCGCCCGACCGTGTCCGGGCACTGGCCGATCCGATTCACGCGTTCGATCTGCAACGCAACGACTTCATGTCGATCATCGATGGCATGGAGATGGATGCGAAGGCCGACATCCGCGCACCCGATGTTGCGACCCTGGACCTCTACTGCGATCGGGTTGCGTGCGCGGTGGGTCGCCTTTCGGTCCGTGTGTTCGGACTGCAAGCAGAGGACGGAACGTGGCTCGCGTTTCACCTGGGCCGAGCGCTTCAGCTCACCAACATTCTGCGCGATCTGGATGAGGATGCGCGCAACGGTCGGTTATACCTTCCGCGCGAAGCGCTTCTGGCCGCGGGAATCCGCGATACCGATCCAGCGACGGTTCTCGACGATCCTTCTCTGAACGACGCCTGCGCCAGGGTTGTCGATTTTGCGAATCGCCATTTCGCCGAAGCGCGTGCGCTCATGTCGAAATACCCATTCCGTATCGTGCGCGCACCAATGCTGATGGCCGAGGTCTATGAGAATTTGCTCGAGCGCCTCGATGCCCGAGGCTGGGCCCCACCGCGCCGCCCGATCCGTGCGAGCAGGGCGAGGCTGCTCTGGATACTGCTGCGACATGGGCTTTTTGAAGTAGATGCCCGCCACTGACCATTCAACCGTGCGATCTCATCCTCATCGGCCCATGAAACGCAACCTTTCTGTCCATCCTTCGCTCGCCGAGGCGCCGGTGATGCCGGTTTCCGAAGGCGTCGTGCGCCGGGTCCGCGTCGAGCACGCGCAATCAGGGCTCGAGCGCGGCATCGAAATGGCCACCGCCGCCTTGTTGAAGCAGCAGCGCCGGGACGGTCATTGGGTCTTCGAGCTGGAAGCCGACGCCACTATCTCGGCCGAATACGTGATACTCCAGCACTATCTGGGCGAATACGATGCGGTCCTGGAAGCAAGGATTGCGAGCTATTTGCGGCGGCTGCAGGGGTCGCATGGCGGCTGGTCGCTGTTTCACGGCGGCTCCTTCAATATCAGTGCCAGCGTCAAAGCGTACTTTGCGCTGAAGCTCATCGGCGACTCACCCGAGTCCCAGCACATGCGACGGGCGCGCGAAGCGATCCTCGACCATGGCGGCGCCGGCACGACCAATGTCTTCACGCGGATATTGCTGGCGCTGTTTGGCGTCGTCTCGTGGGCGGCCGTGCCGGTGATTCCGGTCGAGATCATGTTGCTGCCGCGGTGGTTTCCGTTTCACTTGGCCAGGGTTTCCTACTGGAGCCGGACCGTGTTGGTGCCGCTTCTGGTCCTGCAGGCGCTCAAGCCGCGTGCGCGCAATCCGCGCGGTGTGCAAATCGACGAGCTTTTCCCGGGACAACGTCCGCGCGCGCGCCGCTGGGCAAGGGCGCCGCATCAATCCCGCGGGCGATTTGCAGTCTTCGCTGCCGTCGATG
>VBCZ01000254.1:0-1239 GCA_005889025.1 Betaproteobacteria bacterium | reverse complement strand
ATGGCGAACATGGTGATGATGTTCGACGCGCTGGGCTATCCACATGAGCACCCGGATCTTGTCATTGCGCGAAAAGCAATCGACAAATTGCTCGTGACTACACGTGACGAGACGTATTGTCAGCCGTGCGTCTCGCCCGTGTGGGACACCGTGCTCGTATGTCAATCGCTCCTGGAGGTTGGCGGCGCTCAGGCTTCTGCGGCCGTGCACAGGGGTCTGTTGTGGCTCAAGGATCGGCAAGTCCTCGCGACGGTCGGCGACTGGGCCGAGCAGCGCCCGCTTGTGCGTCCGGGCGGCTGGGCGTTTCAGTACGCAAACCCGCATTATCCCGATCTCGATGACACCGCTGTCGTCGTGATGGCTATGGAGCGTTTTGTTCGTTCCGGCATCCGCGACGATTCTGACTTTGCGGAGGCGATCCAACGAGGACGAGAATGGGTCGTGGGCCTGCAGAGCGCCAATGGCGGATGGGGCGCCTTCGATGTCAATAACACCAGCGAATACTTGAATCACATACCGTTTGCCGACCACGGCGCATTATTGGACCCGCCGACCGCCGACGTGACCGCGCGTTGCATCAGCATGATGGCGCAGCTTGGCGACGACTCGGACCGGCCCGCGCTCTCAGCAGCGCTGCGATTCCTATGGCGGACCCAGGAGGATGACGGCAGCTGGTATGGGCGTTGGGGAATGAATTACATCTACGGGACGTGGTCTGTCTTGTGCGCCCTCCTGGCGGCGGGTGTGAGTCCGGAAGTGCCGCCGGTGCGACGAGCCGTCGATTGGCTGATCGCCACGCAGAATGCCGACGGCGGCTGGGGCGAAACGGGCGACAGCTACGGGCTGAACGATCATGGCGACCAACATGTACCCAGCACGGCATCTCAGACGGCTTGGGCGTTGCTGGCGCTTATGGCGGCAGGCGAGTTGCGCCATTCCGCTATTGCGCGCGGCATCGACTACCTGCTGCGCAGCCAGGGATCCGACGGCTTCTGGAGCGAGCCGGAATTCACGGCGACGGGCTTCCCGCGCGTTTTCTACCTCCGCTACCATGGCTATCCAAAGTTTTTCCCCGTTTGGGCGCTTGCTCGCTACCGCAATCTGATCCAGTCCCGCGATCGCCGCCTGCGTTTCGGAATGTGAGCATCGGTCCAAGCGCGCCGTACCCGGTCGTCGCGGTCACCGGCCTTGTCATGGAAGCGCGCATCGCCTCGGGTCCGGGTGTGCGCGCGGTCGCGG
>VBCZ01000253.1 GCA_005889025.1 Betaproteobacteria bacterium | reverse complement strand
TCGCGGAGCATGTCCTCGGCCTGCCTCGATCGTTTTAAGGGCTAAAGAGTGCGGCCCCTCGACGGCATCAAGGTTGTCACGCTCGAGCACGCGATCGCCGCGCCTTTTTGTACGCGGCAACTCGCCGACCTGGGCGCGCGGGTCATCAAGGTCGAGCGGCCCGGCGTCGTCGATTTCGCCCGCGCCTACGACGAGCGGGTTCGAGGGCTCGCCTAGCACTTCGTCTGGACCAACCGTTCCAAGGAAAGCCTGACGCTGGACGTGAAGCATCCCGAGGCGGCCGCGATACTCGCCAAGCTGCTTGCGGACGCGGATGTGCTGGTGCAGAACCTCGCTCCGGGCGCCGCCGAGCGGCTCGGACTCTCGCACGATTCGCTGCATGAGATCTGCCCCAGGCTCATCGTCTGCGACATTTCGGGATACGGCGCGGACGGACCGTATCGCGACAAGAAAGCCTACGATCTCCTAATTCAGAGCGAGTCGGGATTTCTCTCGGTCACCGGCTCGCCGGAGGAGCCGGCGAAAGCCGGGTGCTCAATCGCCGACATCGCCGCCGGCATGTATGCGTTCACCAACATTCTGGCGGCTCTCATGGAGCGCAGCAAAACCGGGCGCGGCTGCCGCATCGATGTGTCGATGCTGGAAAGCATGGTGGAATGGATGTGCTATCCGCTCTATTACGCCTTCGACGGCGCAACGCCGCCGCCGCGCGCCGGCGCCGCGCATGCCACGATCTATCCTTACGGCCCTTTCCAGGCAGGCGACCGCAAGACGGTGATGCTCGGGCTGCAGAACGAGCGCGAATGGACGATCTTCTGCGACAAGGTGCTGCTTCGGCCGGAGCTCGCGACTGATCCGCGCTTCGACTCCAATTCGCGACGCGTCGCGGCGCGAAAGGCATTGCGCGACCTCATCATCGAGGCGTTCTCAACGCTCACGGCGGAGCAGGTCATCAAGCGCCTCGATGCGGCGCTGATCGCCAACGCGCGTATGAACGACATGCGCGAAGTCTGGGAGCATCCGCAGCTCAAGGCGAGGAAACGTTGGGTCGATGTCGGCACGCCTGCGGGCCCGGTGCCTGCCCTGTTGCCTCCGGGCGTGCGCGACGACTATGCGCCGCGCATGGACCCCGTTCCGGCGCTGGGGGAGCATACCGACGCGATCCTGCACGATCTCGGCTACTCGAAAGACGCGATCGTCAAGTTGCGTTCCGAGCGCGCGATCTAGCGCTTACTCCATCGCGGACTGCATCTCTTGCGTGGCTTCTCGATTCGACGCCGGCGTCGATGACAGCTTGAAGACCGCGTCGCGCAATCCCGTGCGCAGCCCTTCCTCGATCACGGGATGATAGAAGGGCATGTCCCCCATCTGTGCGATCGTAAGCTTCATCTGCAATGCCCACGCCATGAGATGCCCGATATGCTCGGCGTCGGGGCCGATCATCTCCGCGCCGAGAAATCGTCCGGTGCTTTTTTGCGCGTAGACATGTAGCAGGCCGCGATTCTTGAGAATGATCCGGCTGCGGCCTTGATTCTCGAACGACGCCTTACCGACGACGAACGTGCCCGTCTGGAGGTCGGCAAAGCGCGCGCCCACCATGGTGAGCTGCGGATCGGAAAAAACGATCGCGAGCGGCGCGCGCCGCAGCCCTGCGCGGACTTGCGGATAGCGTGCCGCGTTGTCGCCGGCGAGACGGCCTTCGTCGGCGGCTTCATGCAGCAGCGGCGCATCGTCGCCGACGTCGCCGGCGATGAAGATAGGCGTCGAACCGGCTTGCATGGTCGATCGGTCGAAACGCGGCACGCCTTGTCGGTCGAGCGGCACGCCGGTGTTGCTCAGAGACAGATCGCGCACGTTGGGCGCGCGGCCGACTGCCGCGATCACGTAGTCGACCATGATCGTCTGCTCGCTCCCGGTTGCGGTTACCCGGCGGATCGCGACGCCGGAGTCGACCGAGTCTACCAACTCCATGGAGACGATTTGAGCGTCGAGGAACAAGGGAAACTCGGCCTGGAACGTGCGCGCCGCGTAAGCGTAGAGCTCCGGGTCGGTGAACGGGCCGACGTGGTCCGATCGGCCGTACATGGTCACTGTGACGCCGAGCCGGTGCAGCGCCTGTCCCAGCTCGAGTCCGACGATGCCCGGGCCGAACACCGCCACCGATCGCGGCAGGTCTTCCCACGAAAAAATGTCGTCGTTGACGATCAGGCGTTTGCCGAGATGCTGCCAGGACGCCGGGACCCGCGGCGAGGAACCGGTGGCGATCACGGCGCGCTCGAACACGATCGTGGTGTGGTCATCGACTTGCAGTGTGTGATCGTCGACAAAGCGCGCCGCGCCGCGGACGCGATCGCCGGCGGGAATGGTCTCCACGGCGTCGAGGACGAAACCGACGAAGCGGTCGCGTTCGCGACGAATGCGCGTCATCACCGCGCGTCCATCGACTTCCAGCGAGCCCTCGAGGCGCAGACCGAATGCAGGCCACTTGGCTGTGACGTGCGCGGCTTCGGCCGCGGCGATCATGAGCTTGCTCGGCATGCAGCCGACTCGAGCGCAGGTCGTGCCATACGGACCGCCTTCGACGATAAGCGCGCGGGCGCCGGCGGCAACGGCGGCACGGTAGGCCGCTATGCCGGCGGTGCCGGCGCCGATGACGGCAACTTCGGTCATGAGCATCTGCATGAGTCTCTCCGTGCGCGGCTTTCCTGTCGCGCGCCCGTTCACGCCTTACGGCCTTGCATGCATGAAGCTCGTTTCGCGAAACCCATCACGCTTTGGCGAGCCGGGAAGAGCAGCATCATATCGCCTCTGGAAAGCGCCCGTCGTTTGCCTGAAAAATGACGCCCGGCGAGGGTGGTGCAATGCAACAATCGAATGGCACATCGCGCTTAGCGGACGCCTCTCGCGGGGGGACTGTGCGAAGCCTGGCATCCGCGTCATACTCGCTGCCTACGCTTCAAATGTCCTCGATGTCATCCTACCTTTCCATCGAAGCGCTGACGGTGTCCTATGGCGGCGTGCGCGTCCTCGACCGGGTCAGTCTCGGCGTGGAGCGCGGCGAGATGATTGCGCTGCTTGGAAGCTCGGGCTGCGGCAAGACGACGTTGCTGCGCTCGATTGCCGGCTTCGTGATCCCCGAGTCGGGGGCGATTCTTGTCGACGGCAAGGACATCACCCGGCTGCCGCCCGAAGCGCGCGAGACCGCGATGATGTTCCAGTCGTACGCGCTCTGGCCGCACATGAGCGTCGCCGACAACATCGGCTATGGCTTGCGCATGCGTGGCTGGAAAAAAGACGCGATCGCGACAAGGGTCGCCGACATGCTGAAGCTGCTGCAGCTCGAAGGCTTTGGTCCGCGGCCGGTGACGCAGCTCTCGGGCGGGCAGCGGCAGCGAGTGGCGCTTGGGCGCGCGCTGGCCGTCGATCCGCATTTGCTGCTGCTCGACGAGCCAATGTCGAATCTCGACTACAAGGTGCGCCTGGAGCTTCGCCACGAGCTGCGCGCCCTGCAGAAGCGCATCGGCATCACTGCGGTGTACGTCACCCACGACCGCGAGGAGGCACTGACGCTTGCCGACCGCATCGCGGTCATCGATGCCGGCCGCATCGTGCAGATCGGCGCGCCCGAGGAGATCTTCCACCGTCCGACGTCGGCGTTTGTCGCCGGTTTCATGGGCGCGGACAATGCCCTGGATGTCATGCGCGGCGGCGACGGCGCGCTGAAGTCGATCGCGGAGAGAGTTTCCGATGACCAGAAAATCCGCGTTCATTTTCGAAGCGATTCCGCGCGCCTCGCGCCGGCCGCGATGTCGCGGACCGCGGCAGCCGGGGACCTGTTGCTCGAGGGTGTCGTCGCACAATCGGTCTATGTCGGCCAGGGCTATCGCTACCGGGTGCGCACCGACGGCGCCGACATTTGGGTTCACGCGCCGGAGCGAGTTGCGGAAGGGACGGCGACATGCGTGGTCGTTCCCCGCGAGGCGCTCCTGCTGTTTCCAGCCAATCAACCACGTAGTGCTTAGGAGGTTGTCATGAAGTTTCGCAGCTTGCAGTTGTTCGCCGCGTTGGCCACCGCGTTCGTTTTCGCCGGCGGCGCAGGTGCGCAGACGCTCAATGTCGTTACCGCCGGCGACCAGAACATGGTCGATTACGTGAACAACTATCTCGCGCCGAAGTTCGAGGCGATGAATCCCGGCGTGAAGGTGCGTGCCGTCGGCACGGGCCCGGGCGACTCCGGCTCGCAAAAGATCTATGAAAAGCTTTCCGCGCAGCAAAAGGCGGGAAGCGCGGATTGGGACGTCGACGTTGCCGTCGTGCATCAGCGCGGCGCCGCGACGATGGTCAATGAAAAGCTGCTGATGCCGTATCGCAATGACGTTGGCGCGGGGAAGCTGGTCACGCGGGATACGGCGAAGAACGCGCTGGGCGCGAATGTCGACGGCTATGTGCTGCCGATGTTCCACAGCCAGATCGCGTTTGCCTATAACCCGGAAATGGTCAAGGCACCGCCGAAGTCATTCTCGGAGCTTACCGAATGGGTGAAGAAGAACCCCAAGCAATTCGGCTACAACGGCGTCAAGGGCGGCATGTCCGGCGTCGGATTCGTCATGGGTTGGGTCGAAGCCAACACGGGGATGGCGGACAAGCTCGAAAAAGGTCCTTACGACGCCAGTCAAAAAGTCGCCATCGACAAGGCGCTCACCGGCCTCAAGGACTTCAACCAGTACGTCGTGATGACGCCGGGAAATGCGGGCACCTTGGACATGCTCAATCGCGGCGAGATCACGATCGGCCCGGTATGGGTCGACATGTTCTACACCTGGCAGGCCGATGGACGCATGAGCCCGAAGATGAAGCTCGCGCTGCCGTCGCCGGGCCTGCCCGGCCAGCCGATGTATTACGTGATCCCGGCGAAGGCTGCGCACGCGGCGCTGGCGAAGAAATTCGTCGATCTGGCCGAGAGCCCCGAAGTTCAGGCTGAAGGCATCGTCAAGCAGTTCAACTGGTACCCGGGAATCGACCCGCAGCACGTCCAGGCGAAGATGGATCAGGCGAGCTGGAACAAGCTGTTCACCGACATCTCGCCTTCGGACCTGTCCAAGTACGGCCGCCCATTCCCGCTGTCGGAGTACTTCACCGACATCGTCGAGGGATATGAGAGAGTGGTGCTTAAATAGGCTTCATCCTCACGGAAAGCCCGTGACATCAAGCCGTTCTCGTCCCCGCACAAGCGGGGACCCATTTGGGTTCGCCAAAGCGTGACGGACTTCGACTTACGCCGTAGTGACGTAAAGTTGTTCGAGGCGCTCAATTGGAATGGATTCCCGCTTCCGCGGGAATGACGTCGAGCTTGGTCGTCGAATGGCGCGCGATGACGGGAATGCTCGTCGTCCGAGCAAGCGGGGACCCATTTGCGACCACCCCGGCGCCATGGACTTCCACTGCCGCGATGACGGGTGACCTTTGCGATCGGAGGCGATGACGGCGTCTGAGGGCACCACCCGCGGGCGCTGGATCGGCCTCGCGCTGCTTGCGCCAGCGCTCGTGGTGGTCGTGGTTTTCTTCGTTGCGCCGCTCGCGATGTCGGCGATCGTCGCGTTTCGGCGCAAGGACGGCACCCTCACGCTCGAGCACTTCACCAAGGCGTTCGACCTCTACACGACCGACCTGCTGTTCACGCTTGTTATCGTTCTGTTGTCGACGCTGCTGATCGGATTGGTGGCGATCGCGATAGCGGGATATCTGACGCTCGGCGAGAATCCTCGCACGGTGTCGATATTACGCTGGCTGTATCGCTGGCCGCTGTTCATTCCCTTTGTCGTCGCAGGCCAGGTGATGCGGACCTTTCTCGCCAAGAACGGCATGCTCAACCATGTGCTGATCGGCAGCGGCCTGATCGAGCCGCTGTCCGCGCAAAGCCTGCTCGACTGGCGGGGAATCGTCATTGCATTTGTCTGGAAGCAGGCGCCCTTCGTGACGCTGCTCCTGGCCGGCGCCATGGCCTCGCTCGAATCGCAGCATATCGAGGCAGCGCGAAATCTCGGCGCGCGCCGCTTGCGCGTGCTGATCGACATCGTGCTTCCCCAGGTGCGCGGGACGCTGCTGGTCGGATTGGTGCTGTCGTTCGTAACCATGCTCTCGGTGCTGTCCGTGCCGCTGATGATCAACCCGAACTCACCGACGATGGTGACGGTCGACGTTGCATATCGGATCAACACGTTCGCCGATTACGCCGTGGCCAACGCCTTGTGCCTTCTTTCGCTCGTCCTGGCCGCCGGCGGCGCCTGGTTCTATCTGCAGCACGCCGTCGGCAAGGTGGAAAAGGCTTGAGCGCCCGGAGCTTGCGCGCCGGACTTCCCTCGCCGCTGCGCACGCTGCTGCGCGCCGTCGTGCTGGCGCTGTTCGCATTCGCGATCTTCGGCCCCTTGCTCAACTTGCTGCTCTGGGCGTTTGCGGAACGGTGGTATTTTCCGAACAAGCTGCCGCTCGAATTCGGACTGCCGTTCTGGTATCGCGTCTTCCAGCCGCGCGGCAATGCGCTCGCATCGCTCGGCACGAGCATCTGGATCGCGCTGCTGACCGTGGTGCTCTCGCTCGCGGTGGCGATACCGGCGGGTTACGCGCTGGCGCGGCTCAAGCTGCCATGGAGGGGCGCAATTCTGCTGCTGTTTCTCCTGCCGCAGGCCGTGCCGAATCTTCCTGTCTATGTGAACATCGCGCAGGTGTTCTACCAGATCGGGCTCAATGGCACGATATTCGGTGTCGTGCTGGTCCATGCGTCGCACGGGCTCGTCCTCGCGGTCTGGATCGCATCAGCGGCGTTCGCGTCGGTCGATGCCTCGCTCGAAGAAGCGTCACGCAATCTCGGTGCCTCGCCCTGGACATGCTTTCGCACCGTCACGTTGCCGCTTGCGGCGCCGGGATTGATCGCGAGCGCGATCTTCGTGTTTCTCGAGTCGCTCGATGAATTCACCGGAACGTACTTCGTCGGCGTGCCCGACGTGACGACTCTGCCGCTGCTCATGTTCAACGCCAGCATGGGTGGAAATTATCAGATCGCGTCGATCACGGCGTTACTGTTGCTCATTCCATCGATCGGCTTCATGCTTGTCGTCGAGCGCTTCCTCAAGGCCGACGTGCTGGCGATGGTGGGGCGCTGATCCATGGCAAAAGAACAGGACATGACACAGCTATCCGACCGTGAGCTGACCGCCGTAGCCAGCAACCCCTTGGCGATGGATGGTATCGAGTTCATCGAGTATTCGACGAGCAAGCCGCAGGCGCTCGGCCAAGTGCTGGAGATGATGGGGTTTCACCCGATTGCGCGCCACCGCTCGCGCGAGGTACTGCTCTATCGGCAAGGCGACATGAACGTCATTGTCAACGCCCATGCCGGCGGCCAGCCGCGTGCGGTAGAGCCCGCGGAGATACCGGTGATCGCAGCCATGGCGCTGCGCGTGCGCGACGCTGCGGCGGCGTACCGGTACGCGATCGACCGTGGCGCCTGGATCGTCCCTTCCCAGGTGGAAGTGATGGAACTCAATATCCCCGCGATCCACGGCGTGGGCGCGAGCCGGATCTACTTTGTCGACCGTTATCGGGAGTTCTCGATCTACGACGTCGATTTCACGCTGAATCCGGGCGTCGATGCACACCCGCCGGCGCTGACCGGCCTGCATTGGTTTGGCATCGTTCAATACATAGGCAGCGACCGCCTGGTGGAGTGGACCGAGTTCTACACGGAGCTATTCGGATTCAACGTCCTGCCAGACGAACAGCGCTACGGTATCCTCCCGAAAGGGCGCATCTTGGAAAGCCCGTGCCGCAGCTTTTACCTGCAGCTGATCGACCCCAAGCCCGGCATCTTCGACCCCGAACCCGTCGAGTTGTTTCAACGCGTTGGACTGGGGACCCCGGACGTGCTCAACACGGTCGCGGCATTGCGGCAGCGTGGCGTGGGCTTCGTCGAGTCGCAAGGCGTGCATTCCGAGGCCCGCGGTGCGCTCACCCAAAGTTATCTCGGCGGCGTCATGTTCGAACTGGTGCACGATGAGCGCTCGTAATCCCGGAATGGCTACGGTTGTGAACGCCACCCTTCCCTACATCCTCGACTTCGGCATGGATACGATTTCGCTGGCCGGTACGCTGCCCGCGAAGCTTGCCGCCGTGCGAGATGCCGGTTTCTCGCAGATCATGCTGTCGGCACGCGATGTTGTCGGACATTCGGATGGAATCGACAGCGCCGCGCACGCGGTCCGCGCCAGCGGCCTGCGCGTCACGGGCTTTCAGGTGCTGCGTGACTTCGAAGGCCTGTCCGGGCACCTGCACGAATACAAGGTCGATGTCGCAAAGTCGATGCTCGAGATGTGCCACGCGGTCGGGGGGAAGGTGCTGCTGGTGTGCTCGTCGACGTCCACTCACGCGACCGACGACGCGGACGCAATGGCGCGCGATCTGCGCAAGCTGGCGATGCTGGCGTTGCCGCTGGGCATCAAGGTCGCGTACGAGGGCTTATCGTGGGGCCGCACGATCAACGAATTCACGACCGCCTGGGACATCGTGCGCCGGGCCAATGCCACCAACCTCGGCCTCGGCGTCGACTCGTATCACATCTTTGCCGCGAAGACCGGGCTCGACGAGCTGGATTTTCTGGATCCCGATAAAATCTTTCTGGTGCAGCTCGCCGATTTCATGTGGCAGGAAGTTCGCACGCTCGAAGAGCGTATCGCCACCGCGCGCCATTTCCGTGTCTTCCCCGGCGAAGGCGTGCACAGCAGTGCGTTGGCCGATCTCGTGTTGCGGCTCGAGCGCATCGGCTACCGTGGCGACTATAGCTTCGAAGTATTCAACGATGACTATCAGCAGATGCCGCTGCCGACCGTGGCGGCGCGTGCGCGACAGTCCGCGATCTGGCTTGCCGAAGATGTGCTTCGTCGGGCTGTGCCTTTGCCCAGTCAGATGCGACTGCAGCGTACCGGCGCGTGAGCTGGACGGCATCCTGGACCGATTAATCTAATCTGAGCGCGGCGCTCGAATGCGCTTCTACGCGCGCTTGATTCGCGCCAAGTCCTTGACGAAAAGATTGAACGCTTGCTCGCGATCTTCCGGGGGCACGCGCAGGATCGACGAGGGATGCACGGTCACCAGAATCT
>VBCZ01000252.1 GCA_005889025.1 Betaproteobacteria bacterium | reverse complement strand
CATGCTCGATGCGACGCCCAGCACCGCGGCGCTCTTCAGAAAATCGCGTTTGCCATCGTTTACCGTGTCATCCATCTCATTCTCCTTTTGAGTTCTGTTTGCGTGCTCTAACTGCTGGCGCCGCGCGCTGTGATGGGCCACAATGATTCGACCCTTCCCGCGCGCACCGCGACGTACCAGTCATGCAGATTGACCGTCGGATCGCAATGACCGGGAATCAGCATGACCTTGTCGCCCATCCTCAGTGGCTCGGCTTTCGGTCCTAGTTTCAGTTTGCCGTGTTCATCGGAGACGCCAACGTCTTCAACGTCTTCCCTGCCATGCACCCAGGGCGGACCCTTCTCGCCGCTGTAGGACTTGAGCCCGGCGTCGACGATTGCACGGTCGGCGGTCGGCACGCTCATGATCGTCGCCAGCACAAAAAGACTATGTTGAAACTCGGTGTAGAGTCCACCGTCCTTGCCGCCGATCCTCGCATAATCGGTATCCATGAACACGTACGAGCCCGCTTGCAGCTCGTTCCAGAGACCGCTCGAGCTTTCCAGCGCGAAGGTTCCGGTTCCCGCGCCACTGACAATCTCGCAAGCGATGCCGTCCCGCTCCAGCGAATCGAGGGTCGTGCGTACGGCGCTCGCCGCGTTGCGAATGGCATCCTCGCGTTCCCCCAGGCTCGGCATATGCTGTGCAGTGCCGTAATAGGCCTGCAAGCCGCGGAATCGCAGCCCCGGGGCATCGCCGATGTAGCGCGCGAGATCGCTTGCCGCTTTGCCGGCAGCGACACCGCAGCGTTGCATGCCGACCTCGATCTCGACCATCGCACCGATCTCGACACCGAACTCGGTCGCGACGCGCGATGCTGCGTCGACTTGTTCAGTGGCGTCGAAGCACAGCGCGATGGCAGCGTCGGCTGCCAAGGCCGCCAGCCGGCGAAGCTTCGTGACGCCGATAACTTCGTTGCTGACCAGAACGTCGCGCACGCCGCCGCGCACCAGGGCCTCGGCCTCGCCGACCTTCTGACAGCACTGACCGATTGCGCCGGCAGCGATCTGCTTCAGCGAAATTGTGGGGCACTTGTGTGTCTTTGCATGCGGGCGCAGCCGTACGCCGGCGGAACGGGCGAAACTTGCCAGCTTGTGAACGTTGTGCTCGAAGGCATCGAGATCGACGATCAAGGCCGGCGTGTCGATCTCATCGATGGTGTCGCCGATCTGTGCGGGGATTACATTCATTCAACCTCTTGCCAATCGGGTTGTTGCTAAGTGATCATATAGAAGCGGTCTCCTATTGTCGACAGCGCGTCTCTCACCATAACGTGAATCGGAACCGGACAGCGGATGCGCGTGCGATGAGCGAGGTGCCGACGATCAGGGTGGTCGACGTCCACAAGCGATTCGGATCGCTCGAAGTATTGAAGGGTGTATCGTTCGAAGTCCACCGCGGAAACGTCGTCAGCATGATCGGCGCAAGCGGCTCCGGCAAAAGCACGCTGTTACGCTGCATCAATCACCTCGAAACGCCGACCACGGGCGACATTTTCATCGAAGGCGAGTCGTTGTGTTTTCGCGGCGATGCCGCCGGCAGCCGTGCGCCACGGCCGCTGTCGGAGATCAACCGGATGCGGCGCGATCTGGGCACCGTCTTCCAGCAATTCAATCTATGGCCGCACATGACGGTGCTGGGAAACGTGATCGAGGCCCCGAACCGCGTGCGCGGGCTATCGCGCAAGGCAGCCGCGCAATTGGGCGGCGAGTGTCTGGCCCGGGTTCACCTTGAAGACAAGGCGCTCGAATATCCTGCGCGTCTATCGGGAGGGCAACAGCAACGCGTGGCGATCGCGCGCGCCCTGGCCATGCAGCCCAAGGTGATGCTGTTCGATGAACCGACGTCGTCGCTGGATCCGGAGCTTACCGATGAGGTGCTCGGCGTAATGCGCGAACTGGCAGCGGACGGAACGACGATGATCGTCGTGACGCACGAGATGGGCTTTGCCCGTGAAGTCTCGGATCGCGTGATGTTCTTGCACAATGGATTGATCGAAGAGGAAGGTCCGCCCGACCAGATGTTCGGCGCGCCGAAGTCGGAACGCTTTCGGCAGTTCATCGCCAAGTACTTGTACTAGGAATCGTGTCCGAAACGCTGCAGCAGCTCCTCGACATCTCGATATTCTGGGAATACCGCACGGTCCTCCTGCGCGGACTTGCCGTCAATTTCTATGTATTCGTCTGCGCGGCCATCGTCGCGCTCTCGCTGGGACTGGGGGCGGCGTTGTTGCGCGTCAGTCGCCGCCGGCCGCTGCGCGCGCTCGGCACGCTGCATGTCGAGATTTTCAGGAATGCGCCCGACTACGTCATGGTTGTCTGGGTGCATTTCGTGCTGCCGCTACTGATCGGGACGCTGCTTCATACCCGCTTCGAGTTAAATCCGTTCGTATCGGCGATCATCGCGCTCGGATTTGTCTACAGCGGCTACTTTGCCGAAACGTTTCGCGCCGGTATCGAGGCGGTCCCGATCGGCCAGATCGAAGCCGGTCGCTCGTGCGGCATGTCCGACCGGCACATTCTGTGGCGAATCGTCCTGCCGCAGGTCGTGCGGCGCATGCTTCCGGAATCGATCAATCAGTTCATCTCTCTGTTCAAGGCGACGACCATCGTTTCGCTCATCGCGGTGCCCGATCTCATGTATCAGGTGTCGATGATTACGCAGCAGGAGATGCGGCCGCTGCCGCTTTACACCGGAGCAGCGCTCGTCTACTTCGCAGTAATTCTGGTTGCCAGTTACGCGCTCCGCGCAGCCTCCGAGCGCTGGCGCAACAAGATTTTCGCCTGAGGCGATCACAGACATTCAAGCATGGGCAACTGGCAACGCCTCGTCTGGAACCAACGCGATGCGCTGTTCAGCGGTCTTGTCGTCACCGTTGAGATCTGCCTCATCGCCTTTGCCTGCGCGATCGTCGGCGGCTTGCTTCTCTGCCTCATCCGGATGTACGTTCGCCCGCTACGGCCTGTTGCGATCGTACTGATCGAGTTCTTTCGCGCTACGCCGATCCTGGTGCAGCTGCTTTGGGTCAACTACGCATGGCCGGCACTCTTCGGCTGGCCCGACACTTTTTTTACGGCGGCGTGGGTGGCACTCGCATTGCAGTCGAGCGGATACCTGGCCGAGACGTTTCGCGGCGGGATCGAGGCCATTCCGCGCGGTCATCGCGAAGCTGCGTATTCGGTAGGCATGCGGCCCATGCTCGTCTTTCGGCGGATCATCTTGCCGCAGGTCGCGCTCAGCACCGCGCCATCGATCGTCAATCAATTTACGGTTATCGTGAAATCGTCGACTCTGGTATCGGTGATCACGGTGCAGGATCTCATGTTCGAGTCGCAGAGAATCGTCAATATCTGGTACGAACCGATCGAAATGCTGACGGCGACCGCGGCCATCTACATCATTATCGTGTTCCTCGTTTCGACCGCGGGCAAGGCGTTGTCCGATATGCTCCGCCGCCGGTTCGGGATCGCCGCGGCGTAAAGGCCGGAACATGTCGATGAACATCATTGATTGGCAGTGGATCGATGCGGAGGAATCGTACGAGGAGCTCTTGACGTGCGTTGCGATTGTCGTACTCGCGGTGACGGCCGATTCGGCAACGCAGTCTGACCGACGCCCCCAGTCGCCCCGGGATCAGAAAACTCAGGATGCAGCGGCGCCGATGTGAAGAGCGAGCCGATTGCCACCCACGACGGCTGCGGAGTTTACACTCCGGCCATGCCGTCCGTGATCCGAGCCATCGGCTGCAAGGCGCACGCCGCTCTTGTTCGCAGCGATGGCATGACCAAACCCATCGCGGGATTCAGCGATGCTCCGTATGTCTCGGCCGCAGGCGAGATCGTCTGGATCGGCGCCGCCCCTGCGCTCATGCATCCGCGTGCGGTGGTGCTCGACGCCAACACACCATTCAGGCTCGGTGCGCGGTTGCAAGTCGGCAGGCTGGTGCCGTGGCAACCACCCGCATTGACATTGGACGTCGCGTCCCGTGCCACGCTGCATGAGGCTTGCGCACGACTCGCACGCGAGCTGTTCCACATCGGCACTCCCAGAGGCTTCGGCGCGATGCTGATCGGCGAAACTCCTCCCTTCCCGTTTTCTGGCGTAGCCATGCGCGTGCGCGCGTTAAGCGAATGTTTGAGGGCCTGCGATACCGAAGCAGTGTATGCGGCGGCGGTGCCGTTACTGGGTCTTGGCTCTGGCTTGACGCCGTCGGGCGACGATCTCGTAGGCGCCGCGCTGTTCATGCGCCGGGCGATGGCCGAAACGACTGTGGAGCGCCAGCGCTGGCAGGAGCTCGCGGCGCGGCTTGGTGAGGTTGCCTCAACGCGCAGCCATGTCATCGGCGCCGCATTATTTTGCGACCTCGCCACGGGTCAGAGCTTTGCGTCACTGCATCGAATGGCGGACCTGCTGGCTGTGGCCGATCATGACGGCGCCATCGATGCGGCGCGCGAGCTTGTAGCGATCGGCAGCTCGTCCGGATGGGACATGCTCACCGGCTTCGTCATTGCCGCGGCGAGGGCACGAGCGATATTGGGACAATCCGTGATCAACGCTTCGGGGCCGCCGCCGTCGACTAACTGGATCGCGGCCTTGATCTTCGGGCCCATGCTTCCCTTGTCGAACTGGTCCTCGGCGTAATAGCGGCGTGCTTCCTCGACGCTGAGATGATCGAGCCAGCGCTGTTTGGGCGTGTTGAAATCCACCGCGACCTTCTCCACGCCGGTGAGCACCAGCAACAGGTCGGCACCCAGGTCGCGCGCCAGCAGACTCGATGCCACGTCCTTGTCGATCACAGCCTCGACGCCGACGAGATCGCCCGCGGCATCTTGCACCACAGGAATGCCCCCGCCACCGCACGCAATGACGAGATATCCCGCGCGCACCAGAAAACGGATCTCGTCGAGCTCGACAATGGACTTGGGCTGCGGCGACGGCACCACCCGGCGCCAGCCGCGCCCGGCGTCCTCGCGCACGGTCCAGCCCTGCTCTCCCGCGATGCGCTTTGCCGTGGTCTCCTCCATGTACGAGCCGATCGGCTTGGTGGGATTGGCGAACGCCGGATCATTGCTGTCGACGATCGTTTGCGTCACCACTGCGATGGGATTGCGATCGATTCCGCGCCGGCGGAATTCATTGCGAAAGGCGCGATCGAACATGTAGCCGATCGCCCCCTGTATGTCGGCCCCCGCGTAGTCCATCGGGACGGGCGGTACCTCGTGGATCGAAAGTTCCGAGCGTCGCATGATGAATCCGACCTGCGGCCCGTTGCCGTGGGTCAGCACGACGTTCCATCCTGCGGCCACCATGTCGGCAATGTAACCCGCGGTCATCGCGGCGGCGCTGTATTGATCCGGAATGAGCTGATGCGCCTTATCGGAGATGAGTGAGTTACCGCCTACCGCGACGACGGCCATCCGCTGGTTGGTTGTCAACGCGCCTCCCGGACCATCAGACCGAAACCTGACGCGCCAGTGCGGCAATCGCGTTGGTGAAGCACGCGAGCGGCGCGCGCGTCACGCCGGCACCGATTTGTCCGATGCCGGCTTTGCGATGTGCGATGCCCGTATTGATGACCGGTAGGATGCCGGTGTCGACCACTTTGCGCGCATCGATGCCGGCCGGCGTACCCCCGAAATTGAGCGCCGGAAGCGTGAAGCCGCTATTGCGGCCGAGGGTGATATGGGTCATCGCCATGGTGTTGGCCACCGCGTCCTGAGCCGTGCCTCCGACGAACTTCACGATGGCCGGTGCCGCGGCCATGGCGAAGCCGCCGAGGCCCGCCGTTTCGGTAATGGCACTATCGCCCAAGTCAGGTGCGGCATCCGCGATGCTGTAGCCGGGAAAGTAAAGACCGTTGACGACCGGTGCCGGAGTCGTGAACCACTGCGCTCCGGTGCCGCTAAGGCGAATGGCGAAATCGACGCCATTGCGGCACATGGCGGTGACCATGCTGCTGCCGGGAATGTCCGCCGCGGCGTCGAGCATGGCTTTGCACGCCGCCATCGACACATTTAGAAAGAAATGATCGTTGCCGGCGATGAAGCCGGCGACCGCCGCGATGTCCGCCGTCGGAGCGCCCGACCCGAGCAGGGCCGGCACGAGCTTCTTGAACAGGAGCCCGGACGCAGCGGCATTGCGGTTGTGCACTTCGTCACCCATGTGCAGCGCCTGGGCGATGAGTGGCTTCAATTCCAGCGGACCGAGCACTTTCAATCCGGCTTGGAGCGCCGGCGCCAGCACCTGCCGCATCCAGTGGAGGCGCTCGATGACCTCGGGACCGTTGGCACCGAAGCGCAGCACCTTGCCCAGACCTTCGTTCATGTTGCTGAACGCGACATTGCCGCTCTGCGCGTTGCGCACGATCCATACCGGCATGGACGGGCTGACAATGCCCGCCATCGGCCCCACCGCGTTGTGGTGATGACACGGTGCGAAGGCGATGTCGCCTGCGGCGGCCATGCTGCGTGCACGCGCGGCATCGGCCGCCCAGCCTTCGTAGAGCAGCGCGCCGACGATGGCGCCCTGCATCGGCCCGCACATGCGTTCCCAGCTAATTGGCGGGCCCGCGTGCAGAATCATCCTGTCTTTCATGCCGGGAAGGCAATCGCGCGCGATGCCGATGCCCTCCAGCACGGGGGACGCGGCGGCGTAGGCCGCAAACGCCTGCTCATTGGCCTCATCGACCTGCGAATGTCGCACCAGGCGCGCCAGGCTGTCACCCAACGCGCGATCGCCTTGCGCGGGCGGGGCCCAGTCGAGTTGGGTGACACCTGCGCCCGCTGCGCGAATGGGCTCGCTGAACGACGCGATGCCGATATTGATTACATGCAATGGCTGACCGAGCAGATTCTTCATCGCGTTACCGCCACTTTCCGGCTCGTGCGGGCCGCACCCTTGCGCGCGATCATCGAGGCCGCGAGCCGAACCGCGGCGGCGTTGCTCGGCGCGAGCTGTACGCCGGCGGCGCGCAGCGTGCTCTCCTGCCGCTCGAGATTTTGAGGATCGGCCGGCGTCCCGCAGACGAATCCGACGAAGGCGATTTGCCGCTTCTTTTTGGTGGCGCGCGCCTGCGCTGCGCCGATCGCAGTGACGATCTCTCCGGCGGGATTGGGGTGCGCGCCGAAGCCCAGCACGATGTCGAACAGGATCACCGCGACTTCGGGATCGTCGGCTTCGCTGAGCAGTCGCTCGTTGCGCAAGCGGTGATCGATCATGGGATGCGGCCGGCCGCGGGTAAAGAGATCGTCGCCGAGGTCGATGATAGTGTGTTCGCGGCTGTGCCAGACATCGGGCAGCGCATCGTCCTTGACGACGGGCGTATTCGACCACACGCGCGCTGTCGCGTCGCCCAGCATCCTGCCGAGCAACAGCGAAGCCTCGTAGCAGAACGTGCCACCGCTGTAGAGACCGCGTATGTACCGCTGGGTGGGTAGCAATCGAACCGCGATTGCGCCATTGGCAGGCACGCGCGGAGTTGTGGGCCTGCGTCCGCGTGCGAGCGCTACTGCGGCGCTCGCCGCTTCCTCGAGGGTGGTCACCGGGAAGAGATGCTTGCCCTGCACGGCGCTCGCGTCGGCGCCGATGAAGTTCACGACCACGGGCTTGCCGCTCTTGCTGGCAGCGGCGAGCACCTTTTGCGCCACCTCGGGAGCAGGCGGCTTGGATATCAGCACGAGCACCGCCGTCTCCGGATCGCGCGCCAGCGCTGCGATGCTCTGCAGCATCGTGATGCCGCCCACGGACTTGTGCAGATCGTGACTGCCGGTGCCGATCGCTTGTGAAATACCGAGACCGAGCCGGTCGATAAGGCACGTGACCTGCTGCAATCCCGTGCCCGACGCGCCGATGCAGCCGATCGCACCGCGGCGCACCACATTGGCGAAGGCGAGGGGCACGCCATTGATGATTGCCGTGCCGCAGTCAGGACCCATCACCAGCAGCTCGCGCTCGCGCGCGAGACGCTTCAACGCGATCTCGTCTTCGAGCGAAACATTGTCGCTGAACAACATCACGTTGAGCCCGAGCCGTAGCGCCTTCATCGCTTCGGCGGCGGCATATTCGCCGGGCGTGGAGATCAATGCGAAGTTGGCAGCCGGCGCGGCGGAAAGCGCCATTTCGATGCTCTTGGGCGCCATGGCACCCGCACTTTCCTCCTCAGCGTGGCTGCGTGGCACGTCGTTGAGGGCTTTCTCGGCGGATTCCATCGCTGCGCCGAGCTCGGCATCGCTGCGCCCGCGCAACACGATCAACAGATCGTTGGGGCCCGCTGCGATTTCACCGTCGATAAAACGAGCCTCGCGCAGCAAATTCACATTGGCTGGCGTAGCCATGACGACCGAGGCTTGCTCCACGCCGGACATCTTGCCGAGACTCGCCGAAAGCTGCATGAGCGACACGGAATCGCGATACAGATTGCGAACGACGCGCGTTGCTTGGCTCATTTGCGACCCTTCATTTGCGGGTGCCGCATGCATTCGAGGCGCCGTGCCCGTTTCGACGCCAAAGGTGTATTGTAAGCTTGACCGCTGCGACAAGACCTACCCTTTCGCCGGCGGAAGCAATCATGCTAAGTCTCGACCTGCAAGCGCTTGCCCACGGTTACCGTACCGGTGCTCTCACGCCGCGCGCGGTCGTCAGCGAGATCGTCGCCCGCATCGAGCGCCGCGGCGACGACAAGGTCTGGATCCACCGATGCGATCGACGTCGAAGTCTGGGAAGTGCCGACGGAGGCGTTCGGCAGTTTCGTGGATGGCATTCCGGCGCCGCTCGGCATCGGCACGTTGCAGCTCGACGATGGCGAAGAATTGCGCGGGTTTCATGTGCGAGGCCTGCGCTACCGCCGGTGCGGAAGAAATCTCCAAGCTTGGCAGCTGGCGAGCTTATGTAGCGAGGGGAACCGAGACGAAAAGTAGCTAAACACCTAAATCACATAAACGGATGAGGGAGGCCGAAATGACCGATGTCGCAGCAGCACGCGTACCACCTGCACCGAGTGCAGCATCCACCGCAGCTCCGGAACGTGGGTTCACTCAGCTCGAGTATCAGCTCAACGACTACCCTGGCCCGACCAAAACCGCGCTGTTCGGCATCCAGCACGTGCTGGTGATGTTTACCGCGATGGTCGGCGGACCGCTGATCGTTGCGCGGCTCCTCAACCTCTCGCCCGCCGTGCGCATCGAGATGGTGACCGGAACCATGATCGGATGCGGCATCGCCACCATGATCTCGGCCCTGGGGCTCGGCTTCATCGGGCCGCCGTGATGGGCGTGTTCTACATCTTCATCGGTCCCATCGTCGCGATCAGCAAGGATGTGAGTCTCGCGGCGGCTATGACGGCACTGATGATCGGTGGGCTGGTGCAATTCGCCTGGAGTCCGCTGATCGGCAAGATGCAGCGATTCTTTCCGGCAATCGTCACCGGCACCACGATCCTGTTGATCGGTACGGGACTGATGAAAATCGGCATCAACGTCGCGACCGGCCTCAACACGCCGAGTTTCGGAACTCCCCTGACGCTCGGCCTCGCCACCCTCATGATCGTGCTGATCATCATCCTGAGCGTATACACCAAAGGGTTCATCCGCACCCTGTCGCTGTTCGTGACGATGGTGATCGGCTACATCATCTCCGCCGCGATCGGTTTGCTGAATTTCCAGACGGTCGCTGATGCGAGCTGGGTGTCGGTGCCGAATCCGCTGCCGTATGGAGGACTGCAATGGCCGGGGCTCATCGGGGTCATTACGGTGATCGTCTGCTTTTTCGCCACCGCGGTGGAAACGACGGGCCATACGCTTGCGGTCTGTCGCATTACCGGCGTTCCAGGCGAGGATTGGCGTGTGCGCGGCGCCGTGTCGAATGACGGCCTGGGCTCGATCATTTCCGCGCTGTTCGGCGGAATGGCGCTCACTTCGTACTCGCAGAACATCGGCGTGATTTCACTGACCGGTGTGGGCAGCCGTTTTGTGGTGGCCGCGGGCGGTGCATTCCTTATCGTGATGGCGATGATCCCGAAAGTCGGCGCGATCATCGCGTTGATGCCGTCAGCGGTGCTCGGCGGAGTGCTGCTGTTCATGTTCGGGATGGTCGCCTCGGTCGGGCTCGATATCATCGGCAAGAATCTGAAGTCGCGGCGCGACGCGCTGATCGTCGCGAGCTCGCTCGCGGTCGGCCTGGGCATCCA
>VBCZ01000251.1 GCA_005889025.1 Betaproteobacteria bacterium | reverse complement strand
AATGCCCGTGCGCGCCGTCGATCGGGTGCCTCGCTACGACCCGTGGTGCCAGCCTTTTGGTATCGACGACAGCAACTTCTTGGTGTACGGCTGCCTCGGGTGCAGATAGATGTCGTCGGAATTGGCGATCTCGACGATCTCACCTTGGTTCATCACCATGATTTCGTCGGAGATGTATTTCACCACGGCGAGATCGTGAGAGATGAAAATGTAGGACAGGTGAAACTCGTCCTGCAGATCCTGCAGCAGATTGAGCACCTGCGCCTGCACCGAGACGTCGAGCGCTGATACCGACTCGTCGCAGATGAGGATGTCGGGTTTGAGCGTGAGACACCGCGCGATGGCGATGCGCTGGCGCTGCCCGCCGGAAAATTCGTGCGGGTACTTGTAGAACGACACCTCCGGCAGCCCGACCTTGTTCAGCAGCTCGAAGGCGAGCTCGGTGCGCTCCTGCGCCGATGATCCGATCCCGTGAATCTCCATCGGCTCGGTCACGATCTGGCCGACGATCATGCGTGGGTTCAACGACGCGTACGGGTTCTGAAAAATGATCTGGATGCGGCGCTTGTAGTCCATGAATTGCCGCGCCGACATCGACAGGATGTCCTTGCCCTCGAAGAGCGCCTCGCCCGACGATGCTTCGTGCAGCCGCATCAGGGTAAGACCCACCGTGGTCTTGCCCGAGCCCGACTCGCCCACCAGGCCCAGTGTCTTGCCCTTCGGAAGCTTGAACGACACGTCCTTCACGGCCTCGAACTTGCGCCGCCCGAACAGGCCTTCGCGGGAATAGAAATCCTTGCCCAGGTGGCGCACGTCGAGAATGATCGGATCGGCGGAATCGATGCCGCGCTTTCGCTCGTTCAGATGCATCGCATGACCGTGGCCGGTCATGAAATCCTCGATCACGGGCAGACGCACGGGACGCCGATCGAGCCGCGGACGGCATAAAAGCAGCGCCTTCGTATACGCGTCCTGCGGGTTCTCGAACACGGTCTTCGCCGGTCCCTGCTCGCGAATCTCGCCGTTGCGCATGACGACGACGTAGTCCGCAATCTCGCCAACCACCGCAAGATCGTGCGTGATGAACAACACCGACATCTGATGTTTTTTCTGCAGCTCGGCGATAAGGTCGAGGATCTGCTTCTGTATCGTGACATCGAGCGCGGTGGTCGGCTCATCCGCGATCAGCAGCTTCGGCTCGCAGGCGATCGCCATTGCGATCATCACGCGCTGCTGCTGACCACCCGACATCTGCGATGGATAGGCGTTGATCTTGAATTCCGGATCGGGGATGCCGACTTCTGCAAGCAGCGCCAGCGCGCGCCGTTTGGCGTCCGAAGCAGACAAGCCCATATGAAGCTGCAGAACTTCGGTGAGTTGAAAGCCGACGGTGAACACCGGATTGAGCGAGGTCATCGGCTCCTGGAAGATCATCGAGATGTCGGCGCCGCGCAGGTTGCGCAATTCGATCGGATCCAGCTCGACCAGGTTTTGGCCGGCGTAGATGATCTCGCTCCCTGCGGTTATGGCCGAATTTTCCTTGGGCAGCAGTCCCAGCATCGACAGCGAGGTCACCGACTTGCCGCTTCCCGATTCCCCGACCAGGGCCACCGTGGCGTTCTTGGGGATGTCGAAGCTGATGCCTTTCACCGCCTCGAAGTTGGTGTTCTTGTCCAGGCGGAAGCTGACGCGCAGATTGCGCACGGAGAGGAGCGGTTCCATGGGACGTGGAGATCCTTCGCGTCGCTTCAGGATGAAATGCCGCTGCGCGTTGCGTGAACTGTCATTCCGAGCAACGCGAGGAATCTGCTTTCTTGCAACGGCATCGACAAATCAGATCCCTCGTCACTTCGTTCCTCGGGATGACAGCGCCGCTTGGCCAATCGCTGGCCGCTAGGCGTCCTGCTCTTGGGCGGCACTGTCATTTCAATTTCGGATCCAGCGCGTCCCGCAACGCATCGGTGAACAGGCTGAACGCCGTGACCAGCAAGGCCATCGCGGTTCCGGCCGCGGCGAGCTGCCACCACTTGCCCAGAATGAGCTCGTTTTGGGCTTCGTTCAGCATCGATCCCCACGACACGACGTCGACGGGCACGCCGAATCCCAGAAATGACAGAATAACCTCGGACTTGATGAACGCTACGGTCAGGATCGACAGCTGCACCAGAACGACGTGGCTGATGTTCGGAAAGATATGCACGAACATCCGCCGCACATTCGACGCGCCGATGGCGTCGGCCGCCTGCACGTATTCGCGACCCTTGTGCTTGAGATACTCACCGCGTATCAAGCGGAAAACGCCCGTCCAGCCGGTAAGGCCGAGAATGAGAATGATGGTGAGCGTTCCTTTTTGCTGCAGGACCGCCGCGACGGCGAGAATCAGCAGGAGATAGGGAATCGAGGTAAACACGCTGTAGAACCAGTTGAAGATGTCGTCGAGCCAGCGGCCGTAGTATCCCGACATCGCGCCAAACACGGTCCCGAGGAAGGTCGCGACGACCGCAGCGGCGAGCCCGACGAAAATCGACGTCTCCGATCCCTTGATCGTCTTTTTGAGCACGTCGCGCCCCCATTTGTCGCCGCCGAACGGAAGCGTCGACCTGCGCGCCTCGACTGCATCCGCCTTGGTCCCTTTTGCCTTGATATCTGCCATCACATCGGCGAGCGGGTCGACGCTTTGACCTTCCGCCGCTGAGGGCTCCGTGCTCGTCGCTTTGGGCGCCTCGCCGCGGATCGCAGCGAGAGCATCGGCCAGCGGGTCGACGACAGGAATTTCGCCGCTCGCATCGGAACTCGGAGCGCCGGCAGCCGGTGCTGCGGGGGCCGGCGCCGCACTTTCCGCGTCGGCGCCCGCGAACGAAGGCGGCGCATAGTTCACACCGACTTCCCTGGACCAGTCCTTGGCGATGAGACCGGTCCCCGAAAGCAGCATCATGAGCAGGAATGCGGCGACGATCGCCAGCGACACCATGGCCACGCGGTCTGCGAGCAGCCGCTTCCATGCGAGCACCCAAAGACTTGGCGAAACCGCGTGCGGGACGTCGTAGGGCATGGTGGGCTCCTACTTCAACTGCACGCGAGGGTCGACCGCCTTGTACATCAGGTCGGCCAGCAGAGTGAAGATCATCGTCGCCACGGCCACGTACACCGTGATCGCCTTGATCACCGGGAAGTCGCTGCGCTCGACGGCAAGGATCACTTCCCGCCCGATCCCCGGGATGGAGAAGAAGCGCTCGATCAAAAAGGCGCCGATGAGCAGTCCCGGCAGTTGAGCCATGACGTGCGTGATGATTGGAATCGACGCGTTGCGCAACACATGCACCCACATGATGCGGTTTTCCGAAAGCCCTTTCGCACGCGCCGTGCGCACGTAGTCCTGATTGATCTCATCGAGAACGAAAGTGCGGAACAGGCGCAGGTCGGGTGCGATGCTGACGACCAGCCCGATGAGAATGGGCAGCGACGCATAGACGATGAGGTTCTGCCAGAAGCTGTCGCCCCAGCCTTGAACCGGGAACCAGCCGAGCTTGTAGGCGAAGAAGTACTGAAAGACGATGATATAGACCAGAATCGAGATGGACAGACCGACGGTGCATACGATCATCACCATGCGGTCAGTAAGCGACCCGCGTACGTACGCAACGCCGAGCGCAAGACCGATCGCGATGATCGTGCTGAGAATGAGCAGCGGAATGAGCACGGTCAGCGACGGACCCAGCCGCGTGGCCATGATGTGCGACACCGCCTCGTTGGTGCTCCAGCTTGCGCCGAAATCCGCGGTCAGGACCTGCTTGATGAAAATCCACAGCTGCACGTAGTACGGCTGGTCGACGCCGAGCTGGCGCCGGATGTTCTCGATCTGCTCCGCGCTGGATATCTTGCCGGCGAGCACATACGCCGGATCGCCGCCGATCCAGTTGAAAAGGATGAAGACAAGCAGGATCACGCCGAGCAGCGTCGGAATCATCTGCCATAGACGCCGGATGATGTAGGCGGTCATCTTTTCCTCCTCCTAAAGCGAGTGCGTTGAATGGCAACGCATTACGCCTTGTTCGCGCACCTTTCGGTGCGTCGCATCGCGTGACGTCGATCGGGCGCTAGGGCTGGCGCCGGCTGCCATCCATATCAAAATACATCCATTCCGCCAGCAGGATGGGATGTTTCTTGTAGCCGACCACTTGCGGCTGAACGAGCATGTTCCGGTAGCGCGTGTCATGCATTTTCGTCACGCCGTTCACTTCCACCATCCGCCAGAGCTGCCGGTAAAGCCGGTTGCGCTCGGGCGAATCCGGCATGGAGCGAGTTTTTTCGTAGATGCGGTCCCACTCCGCGAGCTGAAAGCACGAGCTGTTGTTCTGATGGCTGTTCGGGCCGTAGAAGAGCTGCATGAAGTCGTCGCCGTCCGGATAGTCGGCGATCCACGCCGCCGTACGCGACAAAAGCTGGCATGCGCGCTCCTGCTTGAGCTCTTCCGGGAACTTGTTTTTGGCGACCTGGATCCGGATGCCGATTCTTTCCGTCGACTTTTGCCACAGCTCGTCGATTTCCCGGTCGCGCGATGACGGCGTGGATGAATACCGCCACACCAGCGGCGTGCCGTCGGGCCACGTCCTATAGCCGTCGCTGCCGCGCTTGTAGCCGAAATAATCGAGCAGCTTGTTGGCGAGCACCGGGTCGTAGGGGGCGACACTGCGGTATGCCGGATCGTGGCCGAGGACATTGGGCGGAATCGGATATTGCGCCTCGATGGCCTGCCCCTTGCGGATGACGCGGATGTATTCCGCATTGTCGAAGGACATCCAGATGGCTCGGCGCAGCGCAATCTTTTCCTTGGTGAAACCGCCGAATGCGGGGTCGGTCGTGTTGATGTAAGTGTAGTTGATGTCGGGGTCGGTGATGCGGTTCAACGTCACGCCTTGTTTGACGAGCGCGGGATTGAGCTGATTGTTGGGCAGCGCCACAGGCGCGAACTGCTCGCGCAGATACAGCAGATCAAGCTCGTTGTTCTGGAAAGCCACATCACGGCGATGATTTGCTTGTCGAGGGGATCGCTGCCCGGCTCGAAATGCCAGGTAAATCCGCGGAATTCCGGGTTCGCTTCGAGGATGATCTTGTTCGATCGCTTCCACTCCTTGAGCCGGTAGGGTCCCGTTCCGATGGGATGGCCGTTGGTGTCGTCCGGGTAGGCCTCGATAACCTCTCGCGCCACCGCGCCGAAATTCGGCAGCGCCATGATGTAGGCGAAGTTGTAGTCGGTTTCCTTGAGCTTGACCTGAAGCGTGTATCGGTCGAGCGCCTGCACGCCTGGAACCTTGGTGTCGTAGTTGAACTTGCCAGTCTTTTCGGCTTGCTTCTTGAGCTGTTCCAGTCCCGTGATGCCGTCGATGAAGCTCTCATAGGGCGACTTGTTGGCCGGATCCTTGAAACGCTTGATCGAATAAGCGTAGTCTTCGGCAGTCAGCTCGCGCCGCTTGCCCTTGAACGCGGGATCGTCTGAAAAGTAAATGCCTTTCCTGACCTTGAAGATGTATGTCTTCGCCTCGTCGGCGATCGTCGGCATCGCCTCCGCGGCGCGCGGAACCAGCTTCGCCGGACGCGCCAGATAATCGTAGGTCAGCAAGGGATCGAAGATGCCCTCGTTGACTTCTTGCGAGTAATAGTCCTGCACCTTCACCGGGTCGAACCCCGTTTCTGCGACGTAGAACTCGATGCGCAGGACTTTGTCCGGATCGGCGGCCCACGCCTCCACCGTGGCAGCAGCGCCGACAGCGGTCAGCGCGATCGTGGCGAGCAAGCGGGAAAGTGGAAACATGTCAGGCGGTCCGGACCAGCCGGGATGTTACACGAGCGCAGCAAGGGAGCGACGATGCCCAACGACCCGCGCCAGTCACCCCGCCGGTACGAATCAGCGGCGCGGCTCGACATCGATGTAGGCCCATTCGGCATGCAGGATCGGATGCTTCTTGTAGCCGACCACGCCCGGCTGGACAAGCATGGTGCGCATGCGCGAAACGCCGAGCTTCCAGACGGTGTCGACCTCGAACTGGCGGGTCATGCGCCGGTAAAGCTCGGTGCGTTCGGGCGAATCCGGCAGCGCGCGCGCACGCGCATACAGCTTGTCGAACTCCGCCGATTGATAACACGCGTAGTTGCTCTGGCCGATGTTGGCACTGCTTAAGAGCTGCACGAAGTTGTCGCCATCCGGATAATCGGCAATCCACGCCGCCCCCGCGGTCATCGGCTGGCACTGGCGGCCTGCCTTGAGCAGATCGGAAAATTTAGTGGTGACCACCTCCATGCGCAGGCCGATCCGCCTGAGTGACTTCGACCACAAGTCGTCGAGCTCGCGCGCCTCCGTGTCGCCGGCGCGCGACCAGCGCCGGATGACCAGCGCCGAGCCGTCGGGCAGCGAGCGAAACCCGTCGCCGCTGCGCTTGTAGCCGAACTTATCGAGCAGCGCATTGGCCGCCGCCGGATCGAAGGAGATGCTACTGTGGTATTGGGGGTCGTGGCCGACCACTCCCGCGGGAATGAGCGATTGCACGGCAACCGCCTGGTGCTTGCGCACCACCCGGATCTCCTCATCGACGTCGTACGCCATCGCGATTGCGCGCCTGAGCGCGATCTTCTCCCTGGCAAAACCGCCGACTACCGGATCGCGCATGTTGAAATACGTGTAGGTGATCTCCGGATCGATCGACCGGTCGATGGTCACGCCACGGCGAGCGAGCTCGGGCGAAAGCTTGTTGTCCGGCAGCGCAATCGGCGCAAAGGTCCCCGGCAGAAGAAGGATATCCAGCTCGCCACCCTGAAATGCAAGCCAGCGCGATTGTTCCTCCTCGATGACGCTGACTTCGATCACGCCGACCTGCGGCATTTTGCGACCCTTCATCCGGGCGACGATATCCTTGTCGCGCGGGCCCTCGCCCGGCGCGAAGGCCCAGACAAATCCGCGGTAGTTGGGATTGGCCTCCAGCGTGATTTTCGACGCACGCACCCATCGGGTCAGCATGTACGCGCCGGTACCCACGGGATGCGCATTGGTGTCGTCGCCGTACGCTTCGATGACTTCGCGCGCGACGATCGACATCGCCGGCATGGCCAGGATATAGCTGAAGTTGTAATCGGGGCGGGTCAGCCGGATCTTGAGCGTATAGCGGTCGACGATCTCGAGGCCGGGAACGCGGGCGTCGTAATCGAGAACGCTGTTCGCGGCCCTGGCTTTTTGCGCCAGCTCGTCGAGACCGATGATCTTGCCGTCGACCAGCCACTGCCAGTACGAGCGGTTCTTCGGATCCATGTGCCGCTTGATGCTGTAGGCGACGTCCTCGGCGGTCAGCTCGCGCTTGACGCCTTTGAAGGCGGGGTCGGGCGCGAAATACGTCCCCTTCTTGAGCTTGAACACGAATGTCGCGCCGCCGTCGTCGATCCGCGGCATGGCCTCAGCGGCCTCGGGAACGAGCTTGGAGGGCCGCGCAAGATAGTCATACGTCAG
The DNA here is from genome assembly GCA_005889025.1 of Betaproteobacteria bacterium. Lineage (GTDB taxonomy): Bacteria > Pseudomonadota > Gammaproteobacteria > Burkholderiales > Casimicrobiaceae > PALSA-1003. The sequence goes on along the minus strand of VBCZ01000251.1, from coordinate 56 downwards.
CAGCCGCTCGAATACCGCTTCGATGATGGTGTTGGAATAGTAATCGGTGACCTTGC
>VBCZ01000030.1:12667-15985 GCA_005889025.1 Betaproteobacteria bacterium | reverse complement strand
ACCGAGAATGGTGAATCCGACGAACTCATCGACGGTGTCGGGAATGGCGCGCAACCTGCCCAGCATATTCCACTGTGTGGGGATCACGAACGCCGTTCCGCCGGCGCCCATCTCGGACGCAAGTGAGACCGACACGCCGACCACAGGCCGCGTGCGACCGCTCCAAGGATCGACGATGGAATAACGCGCCTCGGCACAGTCCTTGTACGGATCCCATACCGCAATCCTGTCGTTGAATGTTCCCTGGAGCTCGTAGAGCACCTTGACCGCCTGCATCCCGCCCAAGCTTTGGCCGATCAGCATGGGATGAACCCCATCGTGCTCGTAATACCACGCGACCTCGCCGGCGAGACGCTCGCTGCTGCCATAGGGGCTTTGCGAGTAGGAGCGATCGGCGGGGTCCTGAAGCTTGTCGGATGGGTAGCCCATGCCTTCCAGAAACGTCGCGAACGAGCGCATCATCAGAAACGACGGATAGATCGCGCCGTGCAGCAGGATCATCCTGGGCGTCGGTCCCGCCGCGAGGATCGAGCGCACGTCGTTCTCGCTGATGCGCTCGGGATCGAGCCCGAGGATGCGTTCTTCCAGCGCAGCATCGAAAGTCAGCCGTCCCTCCACCGGCGTGGTCTGCGTCCCGGGCCCACTGCCCCACTCGCGCAGCGCGGCCGTCGGCACGCAGGACGCGGTGAGCAGCATCGCGCAAACGGCAACCGCAGCTCGCAGCCGGCGGAAGCAAACGCATTGGCGGGAAGAGGTTTTTATCGCAGATTCCTGATGCCGGACAGGACATCGGAGACGACACGCTCGACGGCGCTGTGCTCAAATACCGTGGTCCGGTACGAAATACCTGCATGCGTCACCGCGCCGGAGCTGCTGAGCGCGACAATCATCGGCGTGTGCGGACCGGTGGACACACCGCGCACGTACTCGGGGGGCGACCCGGGAAGCCCTGCCTCGGCCCACAGCGCGGTCACGTTCATCGGCGTCGTTCCCGCCCATACCGGATGATGTCTGGCGAAAAAGCGGTAACGCCGCTGCGGCGAAAGAAACCGCCACCGGGTTCCGGCGATCGGCAGCGCAAGCAAGGTCTGCAGATAGAGCTTGTCGCGCTTGATGCGGCTCGTCTCACCGCTTACCGTTTCAACCAGCGTCCGCATATCGATCCCGTCCGGAACGGGATGCGCGATCTGGAAGGACGCGAGCATGGGCCCGAGCGCGTGCTCTGCCCCGGGACCGAAATCGCGTCGGATGTTGACGATCGATGCGACCGCGAGCAGGGTGCGCCTCTCCGCGCGTCGGCGCCCGATTGCGAACGGGGAAAGCGCCTTGAGCAGCAGCGCGATGAACAAGTCGTTGCGGGTCGCGTTCCATTGCTGCGCGACCCGGCGCATCCTCGCATCGTCGTTTTCATCCAGCCGAAAGGAAACGAACGCATTGCGCCCGTCTTCGGGGACCGCAAGGTGCGGCCGAAACGAACGCCGGTTGCGCAACATGATCGCGGGGACCGCGGCGAGGCCCTTCACCAGCGGGACGGCCTGCCGGCGAAAAAGGCGCGCATAGCCGATCGCAGGCGGGTCCAGGCGTTCGACTGGCGTCCGCGGCGCTCCGGCGTAACGCACGACAATGCCCGAGAGCAAGCGCGCGATCGAGTCTCCCGCCGCAATGAAATGATCGTAGGCGACGCCGAGATGGAATTCGGAGCCCGCGGCGACCGCGAAAAAACGAAATGGATGAATGTGTCCGTCGGGGGGGAAAGCGGTGTTGAGCTGGCGCTCGATTTCCTCGCGAACGACGGCCAAGGCGTCGCCGGCGCCGGCGATCAAGCGCACATTGACCGCCTCAGCTCCATCACGCCATGTGTAGCGCCGCCGGCGCCGGTCAAGATCGAGGCTGGTGAAGCCGAGTTGCGCGAGATAGAGCGAGGTCACGCGGTCGAGGCGCGCTGCGTCCAAAGGCGAGCGCACCTGCACGACGTGAACCGCGCTGTAGGGATACAGGTCGCGCCAGCACAGCATCGTCGACTGGAACAAATTGAGCCGCACATTCATCTAGTGCGCGTCCTTCGTGCGCTGCGCTGCCCGAATATAGCGCTGCGCTTCGATGCACCAGTGCTTCTTGACGCTGAACCAGATGTCCGCGGAGTGAACGATGTTGTTGACATCGATGTTCACCACGGGGACCGGCGTCGTATCGCCGGGTGAGTAGCTCTCGATCCAGGCCCGCGTAAACCGGCTGATGTTGCGCACTTGCGCCGATCCCGTCGCCCGATACGGATCGACGCCCGGCACGGTGGCGGCTATCGGATCCCAGTCGATGGTAAATCCGGAAAACTCCTCCACGCTGTCGGGAATGTCGCGCAACTTGGCCAGCGTGGACCATTGCCCGAGCATCAGCCTCGGCAGCCTGCCGGTCGCAAGCGCGGCCGCATAAGGCACTTTGAGGTCCGTGACCGGGCGTTGCCTGCCGGTCCACGGATCAGTGATCCGGTCCCGCTGTTCCGATCGCCGAGTCACCGGATTCCAGACCCAGACTTTGGCTGTGGACATGCCCGCCAGGTCCTGCAGAATCTTGACGACCATCATTCCACCTTGGCTGTGGCCGACGAGCATCGGCATCATGCCTTCACGCTCGTAATACCACGCCAGCTCACCGGCAAGCTCCGCGCTGTCGCCGAAGCTCGACTGTGACAAGCTTCCATCCTCCGGATTGCGCAGTTTCGATTCCGGATAGCCCATCGCGATCAGATACTCCGCGAACGACTGGATCGACACCACCGCGAAGCTGCCCTGGAAATTGATAATTCGTGGAGCAGGCGTGCGCGCCAGCAGGTAGCGGACGTCGGCCGCGGAAATGTGCTCGGGATCCAGTGCCAGCACGCGCTCGGCCACGGTCGCGTCGATGGGCTCCGGAGAAAACGTCGGAAAGGCGACGCCATCCTCCCCGTGGAGCGGCGTGGAAGCCGCGCCGACCGCGATCGACAGCGCCGCGACTATCGCGTGCGGCACAAGGACGGCACGACCTCGCATCGGCGTGGGGTCTATCGCCTTGCTATCGCGCGGATCGACCCGCACGCGGAATGAAGCGCCCGGTCCGCGACAGATACCGCGCATACGCCTCGCCGTGCATCGCAAGCAGATGACGCTCCTCGTTGCGCGCCTTGATGTTCATGAGCACGATGTGCACGATCGCCACGACGAGCATGATCGTTGTCGGAACGATGATCGCCGTACAAACCATCAACAGCATCTGGAATCCGTAAATGGGGTGTCGGATGTGCGCGAACGGCCCGTCGGTGATGAGCTCGCTCTTGCGGTCGCT
>VBCZ01000030.1:0-12632 GCA_005889025.1 Betaproteobacteria bacterium | reverse complement strand
TTTTGCCCATCCGCGCCCAGCTTTGAATCGTGATCGCGAGACAGATTATTCCGCATATCGCCGCGATCCAGCGAATTCCCGCGTATGCCGGTTCCGTCTGAGCGATTTCAGGCACCGCGAGCGCCGGGTGCGTGCGCGTCAATGTCAGCCAGGGCAACACGATCCAGGCGACGATCACGGGAACCAGGATCAACCACAGCGCGCGCTCGAAGCGCTTTTCCGGCACCAGGCCGGCAAGGTCATGCTTTTGCCTGCGCGCGCGCGCGATCATGAAGCCGACGCACAGCCAGTAGATCCAGATCGTCGCCGTGATAATGGCGGCCGGCGGGTCGCCAAGCAGTGCGTTCAATACGCTTACCTTTCTTGCCGGAGGCGCTGCGGCGCCTGTGCCTCAAGTTTACTTCATCGAGCGCCCGGGGTTCGGCGAGACGTGCTGTCGAATTCTCGCGTCATCGTATCGTTTGGACACATAATAGCGCCCCGTCTATTTCGACGAGCGGTTTGCAAAGCCTGAGCACGGGGTCCCATTCGACACACAGCTTTAGTTCGGAGACTCGCTACTTTGTCATCCCCGGAGCACCGATTTGGAACCGTCGGCATCGTCGGCGCCGGCCTGATGGGACGTGGCATCGCGCAGATCACGGCGCAGGCCGGTTTCGATGTGCTGCTCTTCGATTCCAAGGCCGGCGCCGCAGACGGCGCGCGAGCGTCGATCGCGGACACATTGACCGCACTTGCGGCCAAGGGAAAGATCGACGCGTCCTCAGCGGATCGGGCAACCGCGCGCATCTCGCTGCCCGGAACGACCGACGCGCTTGCCGCCGCCGATCTCGTCATCGAGGCAATTGTCGAGCGCCTCGACGCCAAGCAGGCTTTGTTCGAGTCCCTCGAGGCCATCGTTTCGGATCGTTGCATTCTCGCCACGAACACGTCGTCGCTGTCGGTTACCGCCATCGCGGCGGCGTGTGCGAAGCCCGCGCGCGTCGCAGGGCTGCATTTTTTCAGCCCCGTGCCGCTCATGAAAGTCGTCGAGGTGATCGACGGCGTACTGACCGCGCCCGATGTCTTATCGCGGCTGGTCGACTTTGCGCGGGCGCTCGGCCACACGCCGGTCCGCGCCAAGGACACGCCCGGCTTCATCGTCAATCACGCAGGACGCGGCTATGGCACCGAAGCGCTGCGCATCGTCGGCGAGGGCATCGCGGACTTCGAGGCCGTCGACCGCATTCTCAAGCGGGCTGTCGGCTTTCGCATGGGTCCGTTCGAGCTGCTCGATCTCACGGGCCTCGACGTGTCTCATCCCGTCACGGAGTCCATCTATCATCAGTTCTACGGTGAGCCACGGTTTCGTCCCTCCCCGCTCACCGCGCAGCGGCTCGCCGCGGGCCTGCTCGGACGAAAATCGGGGCGGGGATTCTACGACTATGCAGCGAAACAATCGGGTGCCGTCGCGGACGCCGCTCCAAACGCCAGCCCCGCCCGGCGCGTCTGGATCAGCGCCAGGGAAGCCGGGCCGCGCGCCCGTGTTGCCGAGCTGGTCGAATCTCTAGGCGCTGACGTCGTCGAAGGGAGCACGCCTCCCGGCGACGCGCTATGCCTGGTGTTGCCGCTGGGGCGGGACGCCACGACCGCCGCGCTCGACGAAGGTCTGGACCCCACGCGCACGCTGGCGCTCGACACCATGTTTGACGTCCGCGCACAACGCACGCTCATGAAGACGCCCGTCACCGACGCCGTGATCAGCGATTCCGCGCGGGCACTGTTCGCCACCGACGGGGGAAGTGTCGAGATCATTCACGACAGCCCCGGGTTCGTCGCACAGCGCGTGATCGCGCATATCGTCAACATCGCCTGCGACATCGCGCAGCAGCGTATCGCCAGCCCGGCCGACATCGACCTCGCGGTGCGTATCGGCCTCGGCTATCCGTCGGGCCCTCTCGCCTGGGGAGACTCCCTTGGCGCGCCGCGCGTCCTTCGCATTCTCGAGGAGATGCTGCGGGCCTACGGCGATCCGCGCTACCGCGCCAGCCCATGGCTTTCAAGGCGCTCTCGCCTAGGCGTATCGTTGCTGACTCCGGAAAGTTAAGACGGTTACTTTTCGCCTCGCCTTCGCGCGAGTAGCATAGTCGTTCCAACTTATCCTTACGAGGCAGGAATGAGCAAAGGCAAAGGCGGTGGAAGCTTCCGCGGCCGGGACGCAAAGACCGGGCAACCGATACAGATTCCACAGAGCGCGTTGTGCCCCGAACCAAGGCGAGCTCCAAAGGACGCTGAACTCAGGAGGAACACCTATGAAATCGACCAAGCGCAGAGCGCTGCTGCGCAACGCGACCTTGCTCGCAGCCGGAGGCGCGGCAGGCCTTGCCATACCAGGTAGCGCCGCTGCGCAAGCGCGCACGCCGTTCACCGTGGCGCCGACATTCATACCCGTCGCGGGATCGAGCGAGGTGTTTCCGGTACGGCGGATTTATTGCATCGGGCGCAACTACGCCGCGCATGCGCGTGAAATGGGTTCCGATCCAACGCGCGAGCCGCCTTTCTTTTTCCAGAAACCGACCGATGCGGTGCAGAACGTTCCGCCGGACACGATCATCGATCATCCGTATCCCCCGCTGACCAAGAATTACCATTATGAGATCGAGCTGGTCGCGGCGCTCGCGACAGGCGGACGTAACATTCCCATGGACCGGGCGCTCGAGCACGTCTTCGGCTATACCACCGGGCTGGACATGACGCGCCGCGATCTGCAGCGCGCGATGGGCGAGGAAAAGAAGCCGTGGGAGATCGGCAAGAGCTTCGACCATTCCGCGCCGCTCGGCCCGCTGCAGCGGGTCGCCTCGGTCGGTCATTTCACCAAAGGAGCCATCTGGCTCAAAGTCAATGGCGAGATCAAGCAAAATGCCGACTTGAGCCAGATGATATGGTCGGTCGCCGAGCAAATCAGCAAGCTCTCGGAAGCTTTCGAGCTCGCGCCCGGCGACATCATCTATTCCGGCACGCCGGAGAACGTCGGGCCGGTGGTAAAAGGCGACGTCATGCAGGGCCACATCGACGGCCTGCCCGACATCCGCGTCAAGGTGGTGTGACGGCTGCTTCAGGAACCTAAGCGTGCAGCGCCATGTTGTGCGCGCCGAAAATTCCGATCAGCCCGATGATGATGAGATAGATGGCGACGATGTAATTGAGCAGCCTCGGCATGATGAGAATAAGAATGCCTGCGATCAGCGTTATCAGCGGGCCCAGCGTTATGTTTAGATGCATTTTGATTTCCTTGTTGGTTTGAGCTTCGAAGGTACCGCGAGGGCGGGCAGTCAGTGTCGCACGCCGTAATTCTCTTCGGCGGGCAAATCGACCAGCAACGGCGATTTCAACGGATCGAAATCGATCCATTGACCGTCGTGCCACGTGCCATCCGCGCGTTCGATGTCACGCGCGCCCGCCGCGCGTAACGCATTGGCCGCCGCGACTCGCCTGGCGAATTCCGGTGCGCGGATTGCCACCATCATCCCCGCGGCACGCACGGGCTTGACCAGTTCGGCGACCGGTTGCGGCGAAATCGATTCGGCTTCGGGTTCGATCTCGTCGCGCGCGGGTTTTTCCTCCATGCTGCCGAGCGCCCCCACGAGTGAGCCGGCATAGGCACCGGCGCTTGCGCCCACAATCGCTGCGGCCGGACCGGCCAGTGGAGTAACCGCCATCCCGACGCCAAGGCCAACCGCAGTGCCGACCGCCGCTCCTTGTATCGCGCCGCCATGCGCCTGCGTCGCGCCCGGTGAGGCTTCGCGGTCACCGCCGATGGGAAACGTGCCGTGCTGGCCCGGAGGATTGACGTAGAACATGGTGATGTCCTGCTCCGTGAATCCCTCCCGCTTTAGCGCGTTCACCGAGTGCTCCGCCTCGGTTTGCGTTTCGAATCGTCCCGCGATGATGGGCGTCATACGATCTCCTGCGACGTCGGATGTTCGTGTCGCCGGTCGATCCACCCGCAGCGATCCCGCATTCGTTTCGAGAGAAACCCTGCGCTGACGCAAGAATTACAGATTCTTGGTAATTATTGCTGCTCGGCAGCGAGAGTGTGTCGGGGAGGCGCCGGCCCTGCTCCGAGCAGAGCAGAAAGCGTGCCGTCAGGCAGGCGCGCGCGTCCCGGCGCGGAGTAAGCGCATTCGCGGCCGAGCATCGGGAGGCTTGTGGCCCGGGACGCGACCCCCACTTCGCGTCCTGTTTCTTTTCTTCTTCCTTCGGCTTGGCGTCTTGGCGCGCCCTGCCTTTCGCGGGCTGGGGCTACGCAGGCTCGGGCATCGCCACGGGCGGTCTCGCGCCAGCCGGCGGTGCGGCCTGTGGCTGCACGCGCTCTCGCCGCGCCTCAGCCGGTGGCGGCGCAGCGGGAGGTGCGCGCGGTCGCGCTACAGTGGCGGGAGGTGGCGTCGCGAGACCCCGCGGCGGCGTTCGGGCGCCGGCGCGGTCTGCGGCTTGGCCGGACCCTGCGGGCGCACTCCCAGCGGCCTTCGGGTGAATCCCGGCGGTGCGCCCGAAACGGGAGCCTGTGATACCGCGGGTGGCGCGGGCGCGCCGCGCGCCTGGTCGGCAGCCGATACGACGGCTGCACCCGGAGGGATTGCTGGCCCCCGGCGGACTTCTCCAGGGCACACGACGGCTCGGGCGACGGCGCAGGCGCCGTCTTCGGACCCGAGGGCGCAATGACTGGCGGCTGCGCCGGACTTTGCTGCGCCCCAGCCGGCCCGGACCGCGTGACTGTGCTCGGCGCTTCGGCCGGAGTTTGCACTGCGGACGGCGCAGCGGGTGCGCCTACTGGGGTCGATGGCCGTCCTGGCGAGGCTTTGGGATGTCGCTTGAGGCGGCGAAGCCGGTGTCGCCGTTCTTGGAGTCGCCTGCGTTGAAGCCGGTCCGGGGAAGCCACCGGGACCCGTCAACGGCATGGCCGCAGGGTGCCCTGATTGCGCCGGCGTGACCACGCGTATCGGCGAGGAAGCTCCCTTGGCCTGAACCCGCGCGGCCGAGGCGTGGCGTCGAGCGGCTTACCCGAATCCCTCGATAACACCGGCGCTCGCGCCACAAAAGGCGCTGCCGCAGGCGGCGGCGCGGTGCGCGACCGCGGGCGGCTGCGTCTCGGTTATAGCGTGCGGGCGTGGACTCGCGATGACAACTTTAGTGACCGCTACGCGCCATGGCGCCGGTCGCGGCAATGCGCAAGACCCCGATGGCAGGTTGGGTATTCCGACGCGTCAGCGATGCATCAGCGAACGTCGGCGGCGTGCGCGAGACAACGCGTGATCCAGCGCGCGGTCAGTTTTTCCTGAACGGTATTTTGCGACAGGCGTGCATCGAGCGCGTCGAAGTCGACTTCGTCGATCGACTGATCTTGGCTGAAGCACGAGAAGACATAGCTAACCTTGCCGCTCTGCGGATCGCGATGCGGCTGGAGGCATTGCGCGCAGATTTCTTTCATCATGCACTGCATCGGCGAGTTGATCGACGCGATGCCCCGGTGCCCCGGCTTCAAATGCGCCTTGAGCAGCGTATGGCGCGCGCTGCCGACGGCGGCCATCATCTTGTCGGAACCGATCGCGATCATTCGGTCGGCGTTGCCGAACGCGATGGGTTGCTCACCCAAGCGACCCGTTGCGTACGCATGCATCGCCTGCACGATGTTGCCGACAAAGCTCTTGTCCTGTGGCCGCCCCGGTACGAATCCCGGCGGCTCGTCGCAGCACCAGACGACCACGTCGGCGGCGGCTTCGATGTCGGCGACCTTGTAGCGATCGATCGCTTTGCGATAGCCGGCGAAATAGAGCACGCGCGAGCCGGCATTGCGAAATGCGTGGCCGATCGAAAAAAGCACGGCGTTGCCCAATCCGCCACCGGCGAGGATCACGTTTTCGTCCGCGGCAATTTCGGTTGGGGAGCCGGTCGGCCCCATCAGCACTACCGGCTCGCCGGCTTTGAGCTGCGCGCAGATGTCCGACGAGCCGCCCATTTCCAGCACGATCGTCGACACCAGTCCACGCTCGCGGTCGACCCATGCGCCGGTAAGCGCAAGACCCTCCATTGCCAGCCGGGTGCCGCTCGCCGACGGCGCGAAGGATTCGAAATTCTGGAGCCGATAGAACTGCCCGGGAGCGAAGCGCCGCGCCGCTGCCGGAGCGCGCACGACGACCTCGACGATCGTCGGCGTGAGCCGCTCAACCCGCTCGACGCTCGCGCGCAAGTTGTCGTTGAGCATCGCCAGGAATTCATCGTCGCCGATCGTGGACGACGCGTGCCTGAGGCTGAGCAGCCTGCTCACGATCGGATAGCCGCGCTTGGCGCTGCCCATCGCTTTCACGACATTGCCGAAAAACGAGGGATGCAGATCGCCGAAATAGCTGATCGCGCGACCGTCCGCCTCGATCGCGGTCAGCACGCAAGGCCTCTCGGGCTTCGCCTGTCCCTGGTCGGGATGGACCGGCGTTCCATCTTCGTCGAGGGCGCGAAAATAGCGGCCGTCGAGCTGGAAATGCGTCGCGTCCTCGCGCGCAAGCACGGTGTTGGGCTGCGTTCCGGCGGCGATGAGTATGGTCCGCGCCGGAAGCTCTGCCTGCCCGATTTCGTTCCACACAGCGTCACCCGCGGTGCGTTGCACCGATACCCTGAGCGAGCGCGCATGGCCATGCTCGTCAACCTCGATCGCGAGCGGCGTCAAGCCCTCGGCGAAGCGTATGCCTTCCTCGAGCGCCTTGTGCACTTCCTCGTGATTGAGCGAGTACGAAGGACTGTCGATCATGCGCCGGCGATAGGCGATGGTGACGCCGCCCCAGGATTGCAAGAGCTCGAGCAGGCGCGGGATCCGATTTTCGCGCGCGGCATCGGCGCGTTCTGCGCGAATCGCGCGAGCGTGGGCCAGGAATTCGCCCGCTATGTCGCGCTCCATGTCCGTCCAGTCCGCTTCCACCGCGGCCTCGCCCTTCTCCGCGCACAGCGCCTCGTAGCGCGCCAGGAACTTCTCGACCTGCACCGGATAGTAGGCAAGAGACTCAGTCGCGGTGTCGATTCCTTGCGCGCGGCGCCGGTAAGCTGCAGCGCCATCAGAAAGTCCGACGCTGCGCGAACGCCGTTGGCCAGTCCATTCGGCAAGTCGAGAACCGTCGGCCTGCCAGCGCCCGCCGCCAGCGCGATGTGGTCGAAGCCGAGCGCAAACGCGCCGTCGACATCGATGGTGCCGCCGAAACGTACGCCGCCAAACATCGCGAAGCGCTCGCGGCGCTCGACCAGCAGGCGAAGCACTTTGAGAAAATTCTTGTCCCAGCGCACCGTGATCCCATATTCGGCGACGCCCCCGAAACCGGCCATCACCCGCTCATCGAGCGGCTCGTACAGGCTGGCGATATCACGGATCGGTTCGAAAGGAACGCGCGCGCCCGCCGCCGTGACGCCTGAAATGGACGCGGCCAGCGGCTCGATTTTCAACCCATCGATACCGACGACGGTGTGACCGTCGTTGAGCAGATGATGCGCCAGCGTGACACCGGCGGGCCCCATGCCCACGATCAACACGCGCTTGCCGCTGGCGGCGCGGGGAAGAGGCCGTCGCAGGTCGAGGGGATTCCAGCGCGTCAGCAGGCTGTAGATCTCAAAACCCCAGGGAAGCGCCAGCACGTCTTTCAACAGTCGCGTCTCTGACTGCGGAATGTCGACCGGCTCCTGCTTCTGGTAGATGCACGACTTCATGCAGTCGTTGCAAATGCGATGTCCGGTCGCAGCGACCATGGGATTGTCGACGCAGATCATCGCCAGCGCGCCAAGCGCCCAGCCTTCAACGCGCAACTTGTGAAATTCGGAGATCTTCTCGTCGAGCGGGCATCCTGCGAGGGTCACGCCGAACGGCGACTTCCTGAAGCCGGGCACCGGTTCCTCGGCGGTCTTCTTTTCGCGCAATCCCGACGAGCACGAATCTTTCTGCTGCTCGTGACACCAGATGCAGTAATGCGCCTGGTCGAGCCCGCCGGCGAGATCGGTTCCGGGGTCGGTCAATGCGAAGCCGTCTCGCCGGCGAATATCCTCGCCGGCAAGGCGCAGGACCTAGATGCCATCCCGGCGCTCGGTCTCGACCGCAATGAGGCGCAGATAATCGAGCTTGCGCGGCGTCTTGAACAAGACCCCGGATTTATGCAGAGCCTTGCCCTCGGGCGTTTGCACAGCCCATGCCGCATAGCGCAGCACGAGATCGATGTCGGCCTCGTGCGCAGCATCGTCCTGCCCCCATTCGCCCAGCGCTCGCGCGTACGCGAGCTCTCCGCGCAGCCCCACCGGCGATGCGCCGATTTTCACCTCGAGCTCACGGCCCAACGCGGGCCCGTCAAAGGCAGCGGCCTGGCCGGCCTTGTAACGGTTCATCGCCTTGCGCTGAACAACCTGGCGCTTGCAGGCGTAAATCGGCGCAAGCTCGTGCTGCGCCGCCTGCAGCGCGCCGACTTCCGCTTCGACGCCGAAAAGGGCGGCGAGCCAGTCCTCGAGGTGCGGCGCGATCGCGATGAGGAGGTCTGATTCCGCGAGCCTCCCCAGCGCGTCGGGCGCCGCGCGCGCCGCATCCAGGCGCGCGCGAAGCGATGCGTCGGCGTGCGCGAGATGCTCGAGGAACGCCGCATCGATCCGGCGCAGCCCGGCAACCGTGTACAGCTCGGGAAAGGTCAGACCCAGTCGAAGCTTCAGCATCCAGGCATTCGCGAAAAAGCGAGAGTGTCAGGCAAACCGGACATTTTACCGTTTCGGGCATCAACGAAGCACGCTTATCGGTGCATAAGCATAGAACCCCGATCTTGTTCGAGGCTGCTTCCCTCCGACTCGGGCCGCCGTTATGATGGCCGCGATGTGCGAGGCGGCATAGGGCGGCGCTGGAAAAAATCGGAGCTTCGATGAGACGGGCGTGGAATGCGTGGCGGTGGCTGTGGATTGTGCTGGCGATACCCGCGACGATGGCGGCAGGGCAGCCGATCAAGCTGGGCGAGCTCAACAGCTACAAGACCTTCCCCGCCTTTCTCGAGCCGTACAGGAAGGGCATGGAGCTTGCGATCGAGGAGATCAACCGCGGCGGCGGCCTGCTGGGTCGCCAGGTCGAGCTGATCATCCGTGACGACAACGGCAATGCGGGCGATGCCGTGCGCGTGGCGGAGGAATTGATTACCCGCGAAAAAGCCGACATCCTGATCGGCACTTTCTCGTCGGCGGTGGGTCTCGCGGTCGCCGACCTCGCCAAGCAGCGCAAAGTGCTTTTCATCGCCTCGGAACCGCTCACCGACAAGATCGTCTGGGAAAACGGCAACCGCTATACATTCCGCCTGCGTCCATCGACATACATGCAGACCGCGATGCTCATACCGGATGCAGCGAAACTCGGCAAGCGGCGCTGGGCGATCGTTTATCCCGACTACGAGTACGGCAAATCGGCCACGGCGGCATTCAAGCAGCAGATGATCGCGCTGCAGGCAGGTGTCGAATTCGTCGAAATCGGCGTGCCTCTGGGGAAGATCGACGCCGGCCCGGTCGTGCAGGCGATGCAGGACGCGAAGCCCGACGCGATTTTTTCGTCGCTGTTCGCGGTGGACCTCGCCAAGTTCGTGCGCGAAGGCGAGGTGCGCGGCTTGTTCAAGGGACGGCCCGTATTCAATCTGCTGGGCGGAGAGCCCGAGTATCTCGATCCGCTCAAGGACGAGGCGCCTGCGGGCTGGTACGTCACCGGCTACCCGTGGTCCGCAATTGCAACGCCCGAGCACAAGCGCTTTCTCGATGCGTATCAGGGCAAATACAAGGATTATCCGCGCCAGGGTTCCGTCGTCGGCTACAGCGCCGTCATGAGCGCCGCAGCGGCGATACGCAAGGCGCGATCGACCAGCACCGAGAAACTGGTCGACGCCATGCAAGGACTTGCAGTCGACACGCCCTTCGGCCGCGTCACCTACCGCCCCATCGACCATCAGTCGACGATGGGCGCCTACGTAGGACGCATTGCCGTTAAGGACGGCAAGGGCGTGATGGTCGATTGGAAGTACGCCGACGGCAAGGACTATCTGCCCACCGATGACTGGGTGCGAGCGCACCGCCCGCCGAATTAACCGCGAATGCCGTCGCACCGGGTTGCGAGCTTTGCGAGCCCGCTATCCCGTCACGGGATGACACGCGGTTCCTGAGGCGTCGATCCGCGCGTGAGCCGGGTTTGGTCCTGCTCCTGCGATAATTCGCCGCATGAGCCTGTCGGCGCTTCTCATCCAGCTCATCAACGGGCTCGCCGGCGCGTCGTCGCTGTTCCTGGTTTCCGCGGGACTCTCGCTCATCTTCGGCGTCACGCGCATCGTCAATCTTGCCCACGGCTCGCTCATGATGCTGGGCGCGTACATCGCCTACAGCCTGATCGCGCGCATCGACGGCGGCATACCTGGATACTGGGCAGCGGTGGTGCTCGCCGCGCTGGGAGTCGGACTCGCCGGCGTCATCATCGAGCGCCTGCTGCTGCGACGGCTCTATGGCGCGCCGGAGATGCTGCAGCTCATTGCGACCTTCGGCATCGTGCTGATCGTCAAGGATGTCGTGCTCTCGATCTGGGGCGCCGAAGATCTTCTCGGGCCGCGCGCACCGGGTCTGGACGGCGCCGTGGAAATCATGGGCCGCGCCGTGCCGCAATACGATCTGCTGCTCATTGCGCTTGCGCCGCTGGTGCTCATTGCGCTGACTTTGCTGCTCGAGCGCACGCGCTGGGGCGTTCTGGTTCGCGCGGCCACCGAAGATCGCGAAATGACCGCGGCGCTGGGCGTCAATCAGGCATGGCTCTTCCCCGCGGTGTTCTTTGTCGGCGCGTCGCTCGCGGGACTTGCCGGCGCATTGGCGCTGCCGCGCGAGCCGGCGAACCTCGACATGGATCTTGTCGTCATCGCCGACGTGTTCGTCGTGACAGTCGTCGGCGGCCTGGGCAGCATCCGCGGCGCGTTTATCGCGGCATTGATCATCGGCGTGGTCAAGGCCTTGTGCATCGCCATCGGCAGCGTCAGCGTGTGGCAGCTGACCATTTCGTTTCCGAAGCTGACGCTGGTTGCCGAGTTCGTCGTCATGGCGGTCGTGCTGGCAGTGCGGCCATGGGGCCTGCTCGGCAAGCCACTATCGATGACGGCGACACCGCAGCCACGCGCGTTCCAGCGCGCACCCGGGCGCCGATTTGCGGTCTGCGCAGCGCTTGCCGTCTTGCTTCTCGCCGGAGCGCCGTTGATGGTCGACGCGTATTCCATCGTCCTCCTGACAGACATCGCGGTCTTTGTGCTGTTTGCCGCGAGCCTCCACTTCCTGATGGGGCCGGGAGGCATGGTGTCGTTCGGACACGCCGCATACCTGGGCCTCGGCGCATATGCAGCCGCCCTCCTGGCGCGCAGCCTGCCGATGGAGGTCGCGCTGATCGCCGCGCCGATCGCGGCGGCCGCAGGCGCGCTCGTATGCGGCTGGTTCAGCGTGCGTCTGTCCGGTGTGTATCTTGCGATGCTGACGCTCGCGTTCGCGCAGATCGCATGGTCCGTGGTCTTTCAATGGGACAGCGTCACGGGGGGCAGCAACGGATTGTTCGGCATCCGTCCCGCGCTGTGGCTATCGGACAGGAATGCGTATTACGTGCTGGCGCTGGTTGTCGCGGCCGCGGCGGTCGCTTCGTTGTGGCGGATGATCTTCTCGCCCTTTGGCTACGCCTTGCGCGCCGCGCGCGATTCGCCGCTGCGCGCCAGTGCTGTCGGCATCGACGTGCGCAGCGTGCAATGGCAGGCGTTCGTCATCGCGGGATTGTTCGCGGGTATTGCGGGCGCGCTTTACGCTTTTTCAAAAGGCAGCATCTCGCCCGAAGTGCTGGCCATACCGCGCTCGGTGGACGCACTGGTGATGGTGCTGCTGGGCGGCGTGCAGACTTTGGTCGGACCGCTTGCCGGTGCCGCGCTCCTCACCTGGCTCCAGGATAGCGTCGCGCGACACACCGAATACTGGCGCACGGTCGTGGGAGCGATCGTGCTGCTGCTGGTGCTCGCGTTCCCGCAGGGCTTGGTCGGCGGGATAAGGCAAATGCGGCGCAAATGAGGCGCAAATGAGGCAGATGCTACGAGCCGCGCGGCCATGAGCCCGGCCCTGCTGGTGGTCGATCGGATCTCCAAGTCCTTCGGCGGCGTTCACGCGCTCACCGACATCAACTTGAGTGTCGCCCCTGGCGAAAAAATAGCCCTGATCGGGCCCAACGGCGCCGGGAAGACCACGCTGTTCAACGTTCTCGACGGACAAGTCGCGCCCGATCGTGGCAGCGTGGCACTGCGAGGCAGGCGGCTCGACGGCCTGCCAACCCACGCGATCGCGCGCCTCGGCATCGGACGTACCTTCCAGGTCACCGCGACGTTCGGTTCCATGACCGTGTCGGAAAACGTGCTCGTCGCGTTGCTTTCGCATCGAGGCAGGCTGCATTCGCTGCTCGCCCAAGTCGACGCAACGCACGACCCCGATGCGCGAGCGCTGCTCGCCCGCGTGGGCATAGAGGCGCTCGGCGCGCGGCAGTGCGCGACGCTGGCGTACGGGGACTTGAAGCGGGTGGAGCTGGCGATCGCGCTGGCGGGAGCCCCCTGCTT
>VBCZ01000029.1 GCA_005889025.1 Betaproteobacteria bacterium | reverse complement strand
GAAGCGCAGGCCATCGTCGACCGCGCGCTGCAGGAGAATTGATGCGGACGATGTTCGGTGCGACGGTACCCGACGTGCCTTACTGAGGATCGTTGAAATGAGTGACAGCTTCCCGCTTTCGCGGGAACGACCGTATTAGGGTGGTGTTCCGCTAGTAATTTGATAAAGTCCGTTCGGCCTGAGCTGGTCGAAGCCGGCCCTGAGCAGCGTCGAAGGGGGCCGGTTCCTGGAGCCGTTCATGGTTTCCTTCGGCACGCTCAGGACAGGCTAGCTCACCACGAACGGCTGAAAGTGCAGTTATCAACGTAACGCCGCAGTAGGAATCCGAGCATCATCTGCAATGCTCAATAAGAGTCGCCAAGGAGTCACGATGTCCGATCAACTCGATCAGCTCTGCATCAACACCATACGCTTTCTGTCGGTGGACGCCGTGCAGAAAGCGAAGAGCGGGCATCCCGGCATGCCAATGGGCGCAGCGCCCATGGCGTACGTGCTGTGGACGCGTATGCTCAAGCACAATCCGCGCAATCCGCACTGGTTCGATCGCGATCGCTTTGTGCTTTCGGCCGGACACGGCTCGATGCTGCTCTACAGCCTGCTCTACCTTACCGGGTATGACTTAACGCTGGACGACATCAAGCAGTTTCGCCAGTTCGGCAGCAAGGCGCCGGGACATCCGGAGCGCGGACATACTCCCGGCGTGGAGACAACAACGGGGCCGCTCGGGCAGGGATTCGCCAATGCCGTGGGCATGGCGATCGCCGAAGCGCAGCTGGCCGCGCGCTACAACCGGCCGGGATTCGAGATCATCGACCACGCCACTTACGCGATCGTCAGCGACGGCGACCTGATGGAGGGCGTGGCCTCGGAAGCCGCTTCGCTCGCCGGCCACTTGCGGCTGGGCAAGCTCACCTGTCTCTATGACGACAACTACGTCACCTTGGCCGCCGGCACCGACATTACTTTCTCGGAAGATCGCGCGCGGCGCTTCGAAGCTTACGGCTGGCATACCGTGTCGGTGCCGGACGGCAATGACCTCGCTGGAATCGAATCTGCGCTGCGCGCTGCGCGCGCGGAAACCGGCCGACCGTCGCTGATTCTGGTCCGCACCCACATCGGCTACGGATCGCCGAACAAGCACGACAGTTTCGAGGCGCATGGCTCCCCGCTGGGCGTCGAGGAAGTGCGCCTGACCAAGCAAAACCTCCACTGGCCGACCGAGCCGCCGTTCCTGATCCCCGAAGACGCGTTGGCGCATTTCCGCGAAGCGGTGTCGCGCGGCGCACATGACGAAGCGGCGAGCAATGATCGAATGACCGCCTACACGAAAGCTTTCCCCGAGCTTGCACAGGAGTTGCGGCGAACGTTGCGCGGGGAACTGCCGTCCGGCTGGGACGCGGACATTCCCGTATTTCCCGCTGACGCCAAGGGGATGGCGACGCGCGTGGCTTCGGGCAAGGTAATGAACGCCATCGCGCCGCGCGTCCCTGCATTGACAGGCGGCTCCGCAGATCTCGATCCCTCGACGCATACCGCGCTGAAGGGACTCGGAGATTTCGATCCGGCGGTGGGCAAGGACATCGACACGCAGGGCTCTGCCGGCGGCGGCTGGAGTTACGCCGGGCGCAACCTTCACTTCGGCGTGCGGGAGCACGCGATGGGCGCGATCGTCAACGGCATGGCGGCGCACGGAGGCACCGTGCCGTACGGCTCGACCTTCCTGATCTTTTCCGATTACATGCGTCCGCCCATCCGCTTGGCGGCGCTGATGGGTTTGCACCTCATCCACGTGTTCACGCACGACAGCATCGCGCTCGGCGAGGATGGCCCCACCCACCAGCCGGTGGAGCAGCTCGCCGCGCTGCGCGCGATCCCGAACCTGACCGTGATGCGCCCCGGCGATGCCAACGAAACCGCGGTCGCGTGGCGCGTCGCCATGGAGACGCGCGATCGTCCGGTGCTGCTGGTCTTGAGCCGTCAGGACATGCCGACCCTCGATCGCAGCCGCTACTCGCCCGCTGACGGCCTGCGTCGCGGGGCCTATGTTCTTCGCGATGCGCGCGACGGCAAACCCGACCTGATCCTGATCGCCAGCGGCGCAGAAGTGGGCTTGATCGTCGCCGCTGCGGAGCGTTTGGGCACCGAGGGTGTGGCAGTGCGCTGCGTGTCGATGCCGAGCTGGGAATTGTTCGACGCGCTGGCGCAAGCGGACCGGGACGCCGTGTTGCCGCCCGCGGTGCGAGCGCGGCTGGCAGTCGAAGCGGGCGCGGCGCAGGGTTGGCACCGCTATGTCGGCGACGCGGGCGGCGTGCTCAGCGTCGAGCGCTTCGGCGCGTCCGCGCCGGGGGACGTGGTGCTGCGCGAATACGGGTTCAACGTCGAGGAGGTTTGCAAGCGCGCTCGGGCGCTTCGGAGCTGAAGGCGGCGTTGAGTTGATCGATTTGCGAACGCCTGGAAACGACCCGATCCAGTCGGACAAGGCGCTCCGAAGCGGCCGCCGAGACTTTGGAGGTTAGGCATATGCTACGAAGATGGACCTGACCCAGAGCGTTGCGCTACCAATTCCTTTGGCGACCACACATACATAACGACCTCTATATTTTGTAGATTACCGCCACCACAATTCGAACACTTTTTCTCAATATACTGTGGATTTGCTGTGCCAAATGCATCCTCAGCATATTCGAAGTGCTTTTTGCAATCCACGCAATATTGTTCGTACATCCGTGTTTTGCGTCTGCCAACAATGGGCAACATGTCGGAATCTTGATGGCAACGTCTGCAAAGCGTATGAACACGAAGCGACATGATGCTTGCGGCAAAACGCTCACTTTCTGCTATCGAATAATCTTCGCCACAATTACCACAGTAGCTTCCCTTCACGGCAATATGTTTGTCATCCAGGCGACAAGAGTGGTTCTCACACAGATACAGGTAACGCTTGGCTAAGAGGACCTCATATTGTTTGGCCGTTATAAAATAATTTTCCGTGGATTGCAGGTACTTCAATAAAGTGGCCCTTCCGGCATCGGAATTTTCGATCTTTCGGATAATCCAGCTTTTCGGCGTGGTGCGCGGTACCAGCTCAATGTACACATCAAAAATCTTTTTGAAAAAATTCTGTACCCTTTTTTTGGTTCTTTGCTCGTTCCTATATTCGACCATTGACGGTATTTCGAGGGTGCAAAAATCACATGCATATGCACACTCTAACAATTTGTCTAAAGACTCACTCATGGGTGCCCCCCTAAATGCCTAACGCCATGCTGAGCGGCGCGATTCAGCGCGTCCGCTCGAACTAAAGTTAGCGGTCAACTTTCCCAATCGCCAAAGCATAGCTGCCTTTTGTGGGACGAGCCTCGTAAACCGTGATTGATCCCACTCGATCGGCAATGCATTCGCGAACGAATGTGCGGTCCGACTGAGTCATTCTCGCGCCAAAGATGATTTCACAGAGCGCGGTCGGATGAAAGGCTTTCTCTCCGAAACCAGTGTCGTGATCAACAATGCGCCATTCGGACTCATAAGCCCAGGCTTTAGCTTTCGTTAGAATGAAAGCCTCGACTTGCTTTTGGGAGGAGTCACGCAGCAGGTCTATAGAAGGATAGCGGTCCGCATAGCAAACTGGCTGGGCTTTCGCAAAAACGCAGCGTCCGCGGCAACTCGGAAACCAAGGCATAACCCAGCATGGCCTGCAGCGTAATGTGACCAAAGCACCACGTCGTCCCGAAACTCAGATAGGCAGAGGACGCCGACACGGTTCACCTCGCGCTGCAATCCTCCAGTCATCGTATTCAGGAATTCGGCGGGGTCGACCTGCTTGATGTCGCGAGCAGCACGGTGCCGCCTTTCAGCGCGGCTTAGCTCCGGGATGAACTTCTTATATAGCTTCTGCTGCTTGCGACGAAGGTCTGCCGGAGAGCCAAGAGACGTGTAGTGGAGCTTGCAGTCGAAGGGATCGTTAAATTGTTCCGGCGAAGCGAAGTAGAGGACGGATGCCTTAAGGAGGCGTTCCGTGCGTTCACGATTGTTATCCAGCAGCTTCCGGTACCGGTACAGAATCTCGGGCGTGGGGCGGTCCATTTGGCTGCGTGTTGAGCGCTAACAAGAAATAGATTGCACTAAACGACGGAGAAAACTCAGTCACGATAGCAGCGAACGGCGTGATCAACGTGTATTGATCAAGATAATCAGCGGCGGCTAGGCGCGGTTTAGTGTTGCCCAACACGTTGCGCGTTAGCCGGCGGGTGGGAAGTCCGCCGGCTCCACGATGACCGCTTTAGAGTAACTTGGGCGGTAACGTTGGCCGGCCGGTTATGGCCGGACGGCGACCGTCACGTTCAGCGGACATGACCCAACCCGGCTTGACGGCCGCTGCATGGCTTGCGCAACGCAATCCGCAAGTCGATCATGCGTCAGCTGGTTATCCGAGTGCATCCTCACCGGCCAGAGCAAATGGCATGGACATCACCGACCTCCCGGCACACGCCCTTTCCAGCGCAATCCTCAAACGCCAAGTTTCGTGTCGTGAGGTTATGCGCGCGACTCTCGCGCGCATCGAGTCCGTCAATCCGGTGCACAACGCGATCGTCAGCCTGCGCGACGGCGATGTGCTGCTGCGCGAGGCCGA
>VBCZ01000250.1:4521-7970 GCA_005889025.1 Betaproteobacteria bacterium | reverse complement strand
GTGATCAGCGCATTGCCCGGAAGCGTCGGATCGACCTCGCCGGACGCCCGCGCGGTGATCTTCTCGTACGCGCCGACCGCTCCGAACGTCATGCCGTCGAACGTCGGCGACTCGAGGCGCACGATCTGGAGCTGCGTGATGCGTGCTTCCGCGAACGATACGAGCGAAAGTGCGATCATGAATACCGCCGCTGAAAAACCAAAGCACATTGGCTTGCGCCTGACGTCGCAAGAATTCCTGTTGCTTTCCATCTTTCTCCTCCTTACCTGACGAATCACGTGAATTGCGGTACCTGGATGCCTGGCGCGAGTTGGCTCGCGAGATGAGCGGCTGTGAGTCTCTTCCTTATTCAGTTTCTTGGTCCCGTGTCCGAATGAACAGTTTGCATGGCACACCAATGTGCGCGCCGATCGATTGGAATGACTCGCGCACGCATTGTCAACTGTCAACAATTATCCTTGAACTACTCTCGCGAGATTGCGCCCCGCCACCGGTTCCCACCGTGAAAAATGCCGGGGCCGGTCGAATCTATGACGTGATCTGGTTGGAGATTCTCCCACTCAACCATGTTCATGATAAATGCAATGTCGGGCAGCATTCATGCCGATTCAGCATAGGCCTGGATCGACAAATCAGGCGCCCTGCTGGACGTCCTTTGCACGTGACGATTACGACCCCAAAAACGCGCCTATACTCCAGCGTCTCGGATATCCAGCAGCGCGTCCTCAGTCGGCCGCGACGCCCAACGAGTCCGTTGTCGCGCGAGACTGCAACCTATCGGCGGATCTGATCGCCGCGCAACGCAATATCTCGTAGATCATGGGGCCCGAATGACCTAGATAATTAGCCGGGTCGCACAGCGCCGCGAGTTCGTCACGGCCCAGATGCGCGCTGATCTCCGGATGAACCGCAAGAATATCGAGCAGCGGCCGTTTCTCGCGTATCGCTTCGCGACAAAGCTCGTAGACGAGGTCGTGGGCATACTATCGCCCGATATAGGCGCCGAGACCCATCATGACCGCCTCGGACATTACCAGACCTCCCGTCATGTCGATGTTGTCGCGCATCCTGGCCGCATCCACCTCGAGCCCGCTCAGCAAGAAGCGCGCTTGCTTGAGGGCGCCCGCGAGCAGACAGAATGATTCGGGGAGCACGATCCACTCGATCTCCCAGGGCCCGGTCGACCGCTCATGATCTGCAATCATTGCGTCCATCAGCGCGGCCGCGTGTTGCCGGACGACGGAGACGGCGGCATGGATATAGCAACTCGAGATTGGATTTCGCTTCTGCGGCATCGTACTGCTCGCACATCCATTGCGATCTTGCCAAGCGACCCCCCCACAAGCCCGAGAAAAGCGCCCACTTCGGCGATGGTGTCGCGCACTGTGTGCCATGCGATGCTTGGCGTCCCCAGTCCGAGCTTTTTCATAAGCTCGCGCTGCATTTCGAGCGCATCGGCCTGGATTGATGCAAGGGTGCCGCATGCACCGCCGAACTCCCCCATCAGGACGCGAGGCCGTAGTTGTGCGAGCCGTTCGCGATGCCGCTCGATCCCTGCGAGGATTGCTGCCATCTTGAATCCGAACGTTACGGGAATAGCCTGCTGGAGATTGCTACGGCCGATCACCGGTACGTCTCGATATCGGCGAGCAAGGCCGGCGAGTGATGCGGAAATAGCGATCAGGTCCTCATCGACGATCGCGAGTCCCTCTCGGATCTGCAGAACGGTTGCCGTATCCGTGATGTCTTGAGTGGTCGCGCCCCAGTGGCAGTATTCGCCGAGGTTATTTCGGCAAAGTGCGTTAAGTTGTGACACCACGCCGAGCACGGGATAGCCGATGCGCTCGGTCTATGATGCCAAGGCGTCCTTGAACGCTGGCAAGCGACTTCTCGACCTCGAGATACTTCGCGGTCCGGTTTTCGTCCGACCAGACCAGGCGCATTTCATCGGTGGTAAATATGTTTCCCAAAATCCTGGAGTCGATGATACTTGCGCGCATGACAGCTTCCCCCTTGGAGTGCGGAGCGATGGAGCGCTACGAGTTCTTGTTGCGAACGGGGGTCGAGTATGAGCAGGCGTTGCTCAAAGGGTAAATGCTTTTTAGGACGACATTGATGCCAAATGCGCATCGGTCCGGTATTTGTGAGCGGTCACACGGGTCGGCGCGGCGCACATACGACGTGGTCTTCGAGACCAGGCCACCCCCGCGAAGACCATGCTCCCGTGTTGTCGCCAAAGACCGCGGGAATCCGCTAGTGCGACGTTCCGCAAGTAGATTGACAAAGTCCGTTGCTGTTATTAGACGCTGAAGATATTCGAGGTACAGACGTGCGTGACTTGAGGTACATGGGCGACGGACCGAGCCGAACCCACGGTCAATAGCGCACGCCCACCGCGGCCGCTTCCTTGTACACCGCGTCGATCCACTGCTTGCCGATTCGCGACTCCATCTCCTTGTGTACGGGCAGGAGCGCCTTGCGCAACGCCACCTGCTCATCGGGCGTAATGTCGTACACCTGCACGCGACCCGTCGCCTTGATCTTGGCGACGCCCTCATCGTTCTCCTTGAGCGAGAGCTCATTCTCGTAAGACGTCGCTTCCTGCATTGCCTTGTCGAGTGTCGACCGGATGTCGGCCGGCAGTCCGTCACAGAACTTCTTGTTCACGATGACCGCGTAGCCGTCGTAGCCGTGGTATGTGAGTGCGAGATATTTCTGGACTTCGTAGAACTTCTGCGTGAGGAAGTTCGGAAGGCTGTTCTCCGAGCCGTCGACGACGCCGGTCTGCATGGCCTGATAGACCTCGGAGAATGCCATCACCTGCGGCTGCACGCCGAGTGCGCGCATCTGCGCGTCGAGAACCTTCGACGACTTGATGCGCATCTTGAGGCCCTTGTAGTCGGCGGGCGTGTGGAGCGGCCTGTTGGCGCTCATCACCTTGAAGCCGTTGTCCCAGTAGCCGAGGCCGACGATGCCTTTCGCTTCAAGGCTCCTGAAGAGCTCCTTGCCGAGCGGGCCCAACGTCACGCGGTGTAAGACCTCGCGATTCGGGAAGATGTAAGGCAGGTCGAAGAGCTCGAACTGCGGCAACCCGAGCGGTCCGAACTTCGAGGTCGATGGCGCGAGGATCTGTACGGCGCCGAGCTGCAGCGCCTCCATTTCCTCGCCGTCCTTGTAGAGCTGGCTGTTGGGATAGACCTCGATCTTCACGCGCCCGTTGGTGCGCGTCTCGGCGAGCTGCTTGAAGCGCTCTGCGGCCTGACCCTTCGGCGTGCTCTGCGCGACGACGTGGCTGAACTTGATGACGATCGGCTGCTGCGCCAGCGCGCTCGCGCTGGCGAGCGCGAGGGTGGTGCCAAGCGCGGCCCGGAAGATCAGACGTTTCATGGCTCCTCTCTCTTTCATGTTCTGGATCGTGGGCTAGCCGCGCTGCTCGGCTGCAAGCACCG
>VBCZ01000250.1:1126-4500 GCA_005889025.1 Betaproteobacteria bacterium | reverse complement strand
CAGCGAGTGCGCCTGCGTTCTGCGCGGTGTCGAGATTCCAGCAGGCCTCGAGCACCTGCTCGGCCGCGTCGCCGGGCAGGATCGGCGCGCACAGCGCGCGAAACTTGGCTTCGAGATCGCCGTCGGACATCGGTCGCCCAAGGCTGCCGATCGCGTGCTCGATGCGCTTTTCGACCACCCCGCCGTCATTCAGCGTGATGCGGACCTCGGCCGCGTCCTCGTCGATTTCCGAGTGCGCCGTTGCGTGTACGCGACTGCGGAGCGCCACGACTTCGGGGTCGCGAACGCGCGCATCCGAGAACTGCGCCTCACCGGCGACACCATCGATGATCGCGACGGCCGCGCAGTGATACACGCTGAATTTGCCCTCGAGCCCGACCTGCGGATTCGTCTTCCCGGTGAGCTCGAGCACGAGCGGATGCACCTTGAGGTCGATCGATGCGATGTCGCGCGCCTTGAGTCCGTATTCGTTGCGCAACTGCGCGCAACCATCGATCGTCGGGTGGATTACGATCCCGCACGCGAACGGCTTGTAAGTGTTTTCGAGCAGCTCCCAGGTCTCGCTCAAGCCGTCCGTGATCTCGCTGTAATCGCGTTCCGTCGCGAGCACGTTGGCGAAGCCGCGCTTGCCTTCGATGCCAACGAGGCTACTGGTGAAGTCCTCCCGCGCGAGAAACGCCGCGGCGAGGCCGTTCTTGGCAGCGACCCCAACGTGGAGGGGCTTGCACATCGAGCCGAACATCTCGCGCAGGCCCGAGGCTTGCGTGGCGGCAATGCCGAGCGCCCATACGAGCTGCTGCTCGCTCAGACCGAGGAGCTTGCCCGCCGCGGCCGCCGCGCCGAACACGCCCGTGGTTCCGGTGATGTGCCAGCCGACGTCGTAGTGGCTGGGGTATACGGCGTTGCCGATGCGGCACTCGACCTCGACGCCGAGCGCGAACGCGTGCAAGAAATCGGCACCGCTGACCGTTCGATATTCGGCGAGTGCGAGGATCGCGGACGCGACCGGCCCCGCGGGGTGGATCACGGTCTTCAAGTGCGTATCATCGAAGTCGAACGTGTGCGACGAGATGCCGTTCAGCATCGCCGCATGCAGGATGTCGACGCGCTCGCCTCGCCCGAGAATGGTCGCCTGCGGCGGACCCATGAACGGCCGCAACGCCCCGAGCGCCCGCGAGACCGTCGCGTGCCGCGAGGCGCCGACGGCACACCCGACCCAATTCAGAATCGCGCGCTTGGCTTCGTGCACGACGTCGGCGGGAAGCCCCGTCGCCGACGAGCGTTCGACGAACCGGCCGAGTGCGAGCGTGGGCGCGAGGGGCATCGACGAATCCTGTGAACGACGGTGGAACTATGCGATCGGTTTCGAGCAGTGGGGTGCGTGCTGGATCGACATCAAAGCCGCGCTAGTTTACATTACGTCCAACGGACTGTCGACAGTTAACAAGCGATGAAAGAACGTGAAGCCGGTGACGGACAGGCGTTTTCTCCGCTGAGCCTGGTGCAGGAGCATTCGCTCACTTCCGCGCTTAAGCTTGAGCTCGAGCGAATGATCTTCGACGGGAGCATCGGGGCCGGTGAGCGTCTGAACGAGAGCATCCTCGCGGCGCGCTTCGGCACGAGCCGAGGGCCGCTGCGCGAAGCGCTGCAGGCGCTTGGTGAGCAGGGTCTCGTCTCGTTTACGCGTAACCGCGGCGCGTTCGTGCGGCAACTCACGATCGACGAAGCGCAAGAGCTCTACGACTTGCGCGCGGCGCTCGACGACGAGGTCGGGCGCAAGCTCGCGAACACGCTGCGCGATGACGAAAGCGCCTCGCTAGAGAAGCTTTTGCGAACGATGGACAAGGAAGCGAAGGCAGGCAACATCCGCCGTTACTATCCCAACAACCTACGCTTCCACGACCTCCTCGTCACGTACGCGGGAAACAGCAGACTCGCCGAGATCTACCGGCGCATCACGCGGGAGCTTCATCTATTCCGACTGCAAGGCCTTTATGCCGGCGGCGCCGTGCCGTCGAACGTTGAGCATTGGAACATCCTGAAAGCAATCCAGTCCGGCTCGGCCGAACGGGCGGCGGCGGCGATGCGCATCCACATCGAGGCAGCCCGTGCGCGGATGCTGAAGGCGGTCAAGCGGCGCTAGGGCGGTGCGAGCCCCGTTGGCCACGCTGGCTGGCGATCGCCGGCCTTGTCGGATGCGCCGAAATCGCGGCTTCCGCTTGACGCCCGACGCCGTACTTGCAGGGACCACCTTGTTGATTGCGGGTGCTCGTCTTCGCGTTGGAGTCGCGAATCCGCAGATAGGCGCGGCTGCGGCCATTCCGGCAAATCGAACATGACAACAACCATTGTCGTCATCTTCCTTGTCGTTTACCTGGGGATGATTCTCGGCGAGCTGCCGTTCCTTCAGCTCGACCGAACGGGCGTGGCACTGCTGGGCGCTATCGCGCTGATCAGCTTCGATGCGGTGAGCCTTCAGGATGCGGCCGAGGCGGTGCATCTGCCGACTATCATTCTGTTGTTCTCTTTCATGGTCGTGTCGGCGCAAATGCGCCTGGGCGGCTTCTACGACTGGGTGACGCGTAGGATCGCCGCCCTTCCGCTGTCGCCGCCGCAGCTGCTCGGCGCACTGATGGCCGTTGTCGCGGCGCTGTCGGCGGTGTTCAGCAACGACATCATCTGTATTGCCGTTGCGCCAGTGCTGATCAATGCCTGCTTGAAGCGCAGGCTCGATCCGGTGCCATACCTCCTTGCACTCGCCTGTGCCGCCAACATCGGCTCTGCCGCGACATTGATCGGCAACCCGCAAAATATGCTGATCGGTCAGACGCTGCGGCTGCCCTTCGGCAGATATTTCGCGGAAACGGTGCTGCCGGTTGCGCTCGGCCTGGGGGCGGCCTGGGCACTGATCGCCTGGAAGTCGCGCGGGCACTGGGTCCAAGGCGACATGGCTGCCAGCGAATCTGTCGCGCGGGACGAGGCCGATGTTGAAACGCCGCTCGACCGCTGGCAGACCGCGAAGGGGCTGACCGTGGCCACCGTGCTGCTTCTGGCATTCCTGTATGCCCCCTGGCCAAGGGAGCACATGGCGCTGACAGCGGCAGGCGTGCTGCTGATGAGCCGCAAGCTTCATTCCAGCAAGATGCTGGGTCTTGTCGATTGGGAACTGCTGGTCCTGTTCATCGGCTTGTTCATCGTCAACCACGCGTTGCGGCAGACCGGCTTGATCGACAGCCTTGTCACCGATCTCGCCGCCATTGGCGTGGATCTGCAGCATCCGGCGCCGTTGTTCGGTGCCGCGTTCGTGCTCTCCAACATCGTATCCAACGTTCCGGCAGTGATGCTGCTGCTCCCGCTCGCCACGCATCCGATGG
>VBCZ01000250.1:0-990 GCA_005889025.1 Betaproteobacteria bacterium | reverse complement strand
CCGGCTAGCGTACTCGGAGAAGACCGGGCTCGCTTTTCGGCTTAGCGCAATCCTCGGCGTCCCTTGTCTTGGCTCTGAGCGCCCTCATCTAATGCTGGACGTCACGCAAGACAACAACCGCAGTCCGGAAGATACTGGACACCCATGCTTCGATTCTATGGCTATGCACTGTTGCTGCACGGCTATATCGGATGGCGCCTGCTGCCCGATATGCCGTCCGCCGCGCTCGGATGGGCGATGGCGCTGTGGCTCGCCGCGTCGATGTGCCTGGTACCGCTGGGCCTTGTTGCTCGCCGGATCAGGACACAGCCGCTTTCGGATGCGCTGAGCTGGGCAGGGCTGCTCGCTATCGGCTCGTTCTCATCGCTTCTGGTCCTCACTTTCATTCGTGACCTGGTGTTGCTTTGCGCCTCTGGCTTGCTTGGATGGGCGATCGAAGCGGATGCATTGAAGCTCTTTCAAAGTTGGAGCGCGGTCGCAGTGCCGACCCTCGCAGCATTGTTTACGATCGTGGGCCTGGTCAACGCTCGGCGGCTCGCCCGGGTGCGATCGGTCGACGTTCCCATTGCGGGGTTGCCGGCTTCACTGCACGGGTTCACGATCGCGCAAATCAGCGACGTTCACATCGGGCCGACGATCAAGGGCCGCTATCTCGACGCGATCGTCGACGCCGTGAACGAGCTCGACGCCGACATGATCGCCATTACCGGCGATCTGGTGGACGGAAGCGTCAAGCAACTTTCCCGCCATACGCAACCGCTGTCGCGCCTTACGGCGCGTCACGGCGCTTACTTCGTCACAGGAAATCACGAGTATTACTCAGGAGTAGGCGCGTGGGTGTGCGAGCTTCGCCGGCTCGGCTTGCGCGTGCTCATGAACGAGCACGTCGTGCTGGACCACGAGGGAAGCAACGTCGTCGTGGCGGGCGTCACCGATTACAGCGCCCATTATTTCGATCCGGCACAAAAGAGCGATCCGGCCGCCGCGATC
>VBCZ01000249.1 GCA_005889025.1 Betaproteobacteria bacterium | reverse complement strand
AACGCAGCAACAAACGAGGCCCATTGTGCGAACGATGCACTGCCGAGAAAACCGATCACTGGCATCACTGATTTCTGCGCGCTCGCGGCGAGCGGCACAGCAATCATCCCTGTCGCTACTGCGCCGATGAACGCCCGTCGATCCATCACTGAATCATTTCGTCGTGAATAGAACTTAACCGTACCATATCCCCGGCGTGGGCTTGACCCCGCCGGCAGGCGACCGCGTTGCGTCGACTCCCCGGGCTACCATCCGATGCGGGAGTCGTAAAGAGTCCCTCGCCGGGTGGCTCGCGACGCTAGCGCCGCGGATCCAGCGCGTCGCGCAATCCGTCACCGAGCAGATTGAACGACAGGACCAGGAGGAAGATCGACAGACCCGGCCAGACGGCCATCCAAGGCGCGTTGTCGATATAGTTCTTGGCGGTGTTGAGCATGCTGCCCCAAGACGGCGCCGGCGGCTGCTGCCCGAGTCCGAGAAACGACAGGCTGGCCTCGGCGATGACCGCCGCGGCGATCGCGAGCGTCGCCTGGACGATCAGCGGCGCGACGACGTTGGGGAGCACGTGCCGCAACGCGATTCGAAGATGCGAGTTGCCGACGGCGCGCGCGGCCTCGACGTAGTCCTCGACCTTGACCGCGAGCACCTGCGCGCGCGTCAGCCGGATGAAAATGGGGGTAGCTGAGATGCCGATCGCGATCATGGCATTGGTCAGGCTCGGTCCAAGGAATGCAGCGAGCGCGATGGCGAGGATCAGGAAGGGGCACGCCAGCATCGCGTCGGTGATGCGCGAAATCAGCGAGTCGACCCAGCCGCTGACGTAGCCCGCGAGCAGTCCGATGGGGACGCCCAGCGACAGCGAGATGCACACCGAGACGAGTCCCGCGAGCAGTGACGCGCGCGCGCCGAAGATCACCCGCGAGGCGACATCGCGTCCGATTTCGTCGGTGCCGAAGGCGTGCATCGCGTTTGGCGCCTTGCGCACCGCGCTCCATGACGTTTGCAGCGGGTCGTAGGGCGCGACGAGCGGCGCGAGCAATGCGACGGCGATGAAGAAGACCACGACCGCAAGGCCGGCCATCGCACCACGCCGCCGCAAGAGCCGCCGCAACACACGCTGCCTCGGCGTGAGCTCGCGAAAGACGGGGACGTCGGCGGCGAGGGTAGCCATCTGGGGGTGGCCATCTACTGGTCGCGCAACCGCGGATTGACGACGAAGTACGCCAGGTCCGCGAGGAGATTCAGGGTGATATAGGCTGTCGCGGTAAACAGCACGACGCCTTGAACGACGGCGTAATCGCGATTGAACACGGCGTCGACGATGAGCTTGCCAAATCCTGGGATGCTGAAGACCTGCTCGGTGAGCACCGCGCCCGAGAGCAGCGTCCCGAATTCCAGTGCGCCCAGGGTGATGACCGGAATGAGCGCATTGCGCAGCGCGTGCTTGAGGATCACCACGCGCTCGTCGAGCCCTTTGGCGCGCGCGGTGCGCACGTAGTCGGAGTTCAACACCTGCAGCATCGCGCTGCGCGTGTGGCGCATGAGCACCGCCGCGATGGCGTTGCCGAGAACGAACGCGGGCATGATCATCGCGGCGAGATTGGCCTTCAGATCCTCGGGATAAGCATGATGCCCAGCCAGAAATTGGGCGTCGACAGGCCCCACAGCGCGAACACGTTCGCCGCGTAGTCCCATGCGCTGTCCTTGTAGACAGCGGAGACGATGCCCGCGGTGATGCCTATCGAGAGCGCAATGACGATGGCGATCAAGGCGAGCTCGAGCGTCACTGGCAGTTTCTCCATGATCAGCTCGAGCACCGGCTTTTGAATTCGCTGCGATTCGCCCAGATCGCCGCGCAGCACGCCGCCGGCCCAATAGAGATAGCGCACCGGTAGTGGCTCGTCGAGATGAAGTTTCTGGTGCAGGTGCGCGACGACGGTCGGATCGCGGTCCTCGCCCGCCAGGATCACCGCGGGGTCGCCGGGCAGGAGCTGCTGCAGCCCGAAGATCAGGATCGAGACGAAGAAGAGCGTCGGAACGATGGTGGCGAGACGCTGGACGAGATAGTTGAGCATGGTTTCGTAGGCCCGAATTCATTCGGGCGCGGTCGTCAATGTCACAGCCCGTGCGAATGAATTCGCACCCACAAGCAGTTTCGTTGGGTGTGGTTATGCGAGGTTTCAGCCCGTGCGAATGAATTCTCACCCACAAAGACCCGCCGCCGTTGATGTTCAGTTGAGCTTCAACCCCTGCACGCGCACCAGCCCGTCGGGGATCGTGCGCAGACCCGAGAGCTTGGCGGTATGCGCCCAAAGCCAGTGACGATGGAACAGGTAGACGATGGGACGATCCTTGAGCACGATGGCGGCGATCTGCTCATAGAGCTTCTTGCGCTCCGCGACATCGAGCGCGCTGCGCGAGCGGTTGAGGAGGTCGTCGACTTCCGGCTTGCAATAGCCCGCGTAATCGAGCGGCGCCTTGCAGAAATCGAAGCTGTAGAGATTGCCGTCGGGATCGGCGCGGCCACTCCATGCCAGCACGTACGCATCGAACTGTCCCTTGTCGGCCATGTCGAGCGAGGTTGCGAACTCGGTCGACTGGATTTTGACGTCGAAGCCCGCTTCCTTCTCCATCGCCTGCACGACCTGCGCGATTTTCTGCGCATCGGACGTGGTCGGCGTCATTAGCGTGAAGCTCGGGTTCGGCACGCCGGCCTCGGCGAGCAGCGCCTTGGCGCGCGCGACATCGCGCTTGGGGATCGGAATGTTTCTGGCGTAGTACGGATTCGTCGGTGCGACCCACTGATTGCCGACGGCGGCCTCGCCGTCCATCGCGACCTGCACGATGCCGTCGCGGTCGAGCGCGAGCTCGAAGGCCTCGCGCACGCGCGGGTCCTTGCCGAGCGGGTTCTTCTGCGAGAGGTCGCTTTTGCCCACGTTGATGGTGATTCCGTAATAGCCGATTTCGGTGATCTTGGCGACCTTGAAGCGGCTGTCGGTCTTGAGCGACGGGATGTCGGAGGCGGCCATGCGCTCGATCATGTCGAGCTGCCCGGAGCGCAGGTTGGCGAGGCGCACCGTCGAGTCGACGATGGGAAGATAGGTGATCTTGTCGAGGTGGATCTCGCCCTTGTTCCAGTAGTTGGGGTAGCGCTCGAGGACGATACGATCCTGCGCGACTCGCTCGACAAAACGGAACGGTCCCGAGCACACGGGCTTGGCGCCGAACTTGTCGCCCTCGGCTTGCGCCGCTTTCGGCGAGACCATCATTCCGGCGCGATCGGCAAGCGCCGCCAGCAGCGGCGAGAACGGCGCCGACAGATTGAGCTTCACGGTCGATTCGTCGACGACATCGACGGTGGTGACCGGTGCAAGCTCGCCGCGGCGATTGGAGCCGGCCATGGTCTTGTGACGCTCGATGTTGTTGAACTTGGCCGCTGCCGCGTCCAGCTTTTCGCCATCGTGAAAAGTCACCCCCTTGCGTAACTTGATCGTGAGCGCCTTGCGATCGGCCGACCATTCGTAGCCTGTCGCAAGCTGCGGCACGATGTTGAGCTTTTCGTCGATGTCGAACAGCTTGTCGCACAGTGCGGCAAACACGACGCGGCCGACGAAGGTGCGCGCCAGCGTCGGATCGAGGACGTCCGGGTCTTCGGCCAGGCCGAAGCGCAGTTGCTGGGCATGGCCCGCCGATGCGGCAAGGGCCGCGACCACGGCGATTGCGGTGCCGATAGTGGATCTGGTTCGCATCGTTGTCTCCGTAAGCATGGGACGAGGGATCGTTCTCCGCGATCTTAGGCCATTCGGCATGCCGCGCACAGTCCGCATCAGATCGGCTCTTCGCGGCTGCGAAACGCTGCCTGCAATCGGGCGAGCCGTACATCGATTGGCGCCGCGCCGACCAGCGCGGGTTCTTTTCCCTTCGCCGAAGCGGCAATCTCGCGCCAGAAGTGACACGCCACCGCGTGCGCATCCTCGCTCGCAAGCGCGGGATCCTCGACTTCGCAGCGCCTCTGCGCATACGGGCATCGCGTGCGGAAACGGCATCCGGACGGCGGGTTTATCGGGCTCGGGACTTCACCTTCGAGGATGATGCGGTGGCGCTTCGCACCCGGCCGCGGTACCGGGATCGCGGACAGCAATGCCTGCGTATAGGGGTGCCTCGGCCGGGCGAACAGCTCGCGCTTGTCGGCGTATTCGACGATGCGGCCGAGGTACATCACCGCGACCCGCGTCGCGATATGTTTGACGACCGCGAGATCGTGAGCGATGAAAACATAGGCGAGCCCGAGCCGCCGCTGCAGGTCCATGATCAAATTGATCACCTGCGCCTGGATCGAAACATCGAGTGCCGACACAGGTTCGTCGCAGACGATAAGTTTCGGTTCGACGGCGAGCGCGCGGGCAATGCCGATGCGCTGGCGCTGGCCGCCCGAAAATTCGTGCGGGTAGCGCT
>VBCZ01000248.1 GCA_005889025.1 Betaproteobacteria bacterium | reverse complement strand
TCATCACCGTGGCCTTGGCGCGGTCGAAGGTAGGCACGATTCGCGACACCGTACCGCGAAAGCGCGAATCGGGGAGTGCGTCGAGGGTGATTTCGCAAGCCTGGCCGACGCGGACCTTCGACAAGGCCGATTCGGACATGCCGGCCTCCACCTCGAGCGTGCTCATATCTGCCATGCTTACGACCGCGCCCTTGGAATCGGCCGCCGAGGAAAAGGGTGTCACCATGTCGCCAACGTTTGCGCTCTTGGACAAGATGATGCCGTCGAACGGCGCGCGGATCTGTGTGTAATCCACCGACACCTGCGCATTGCGCGCGTTCGCCTCCGCGTAGATCAGTGCCGCCTTCGCGCCCGCGGTCCCCGCCATGGCACGATTGGCGCGCGCCTTCGCCTGGTCGAGTGCGGATTCCGACACGAACTTCTGCGCGATGAGATCGAGGGTTCGCTTGAGCGATGACGACGCGTCGCGCTCCTCGGCTTGCGCCTGCGCGATCGTCGCTCGCGCGACCTGGACGTTGGCCGCTGCGGCTTCCACCTGGGCCTGGACGTCGCGCGCATCGAGCCGCGCGATGAGGTCGCCTGCCTTGACCCGCGATCCCTCCGCGACGCCAAGCCACTCCAGCCGGCCCGAAGCTTTGGATGAGATTGCCGCCTTGTGCTGCGCCACGACGTACCCCGTCGAGTTGATCACCACGAATTGTTGGGACGGATAAGTCGTTACGATCGGCGTTGTCTGCACGACCGTGGCGCGCGGTTGAGTGGAAAACCATCCCCCCGCGACGGCCGCGATCAATGCGAACCCGCCGAGCCACAACCACCTGCGCCGGCGACGAGTGCGAACCGGCGCGAGCGACCGGTCGATGCGAAGCTTGGATAGATCGGCGTCGGCGGACATGTCCTGCACTGGAATGGCGTCGGAAGGCGCGCGAATTATAGCGCAGCGCGCTTACCCGCTTTCGATCATGGGCACCGATGTGACGTCAGACGCGCTGCGGCGCGCCGCGCGCCACGCCAGCAGCGAGATCGTCAAGAGCCCGCCGGCAATGCATGCGATGCCGAGCCAGTCGTTGCCGGAGAGCCGCTCGCCCAGCACCAGCATCGAGCTCACCAGCGCGATCGCGGGAATGGCCAGCATGTTGAGCGCCGCGGTGCCGGCAGGAAGAACACGCAGCACGGCGATCCAGATCAGAAACCCGGCGGCAGTGCACAGAGCGCCGGAATAAATCAGAAGCGCAATGTAAGCTGCATCCCATCGTGTCGGCGGCGCATCGCGAAACAGAGGGATAAACAGAAACGGAATGATGCCCGCCACCATTTGCCAGGCGATGAAGTTGAGCATGTCGAGTTGCTTCTCTCGCTGAAAATATTTCGTCGCGATCGTTCCTGACGCCCACCCGAAACCGGAGAGCACGGCCCACAGCCTCGGCTTGATCTCTTCGTGCCAGTTCCATGGTTCGACCACCAGCGTCAGGCCGACGAGCGCCAGCAGCACGGCGAGCCACTGGCCGCCGCGGACACGCTCGCCAAACACCGGCCAGGCGAGCAACAACGTCCAGAACGGCATGGTGAAAACGAGCACGGACACGCGCACGGGAGCGCCGTAAGCCACCGCCATCGTCGTCGATCCGAAGTTCAGGGTCGTCTGAAGAAAACCGGTGACGATGATTGCGATCCACGACTGCGGCGCCAGCGGAACGCGCCGCAACAGCATCGCACCGAAGAGGACCACGATCGCGAGCAGCGTGCGCTGGATATTGAAGCTCACCGGATCGGCGCGCTGCAGGGCGAACTTCATCGCCAGCCAGTTCATTCCCCAGATCACGGTGAGCACGGCCAGCGCGATGTAGGCGCGTTGGCGCGAGCTTACGTTCAGGCGGTGCACGTCAGGCGAGGAATGCTTCGATGGCCGCGGCAACCGCCGCAGGCTGGTCATGGTGGAGCATATGCCCTGCATTCTCCAGGGTAACGAGACGGCAGTCCGGAAGTGCCTTCATGCGGCGCGCCAACTCCGCGTCGCCACCGAGCCACTTGTGCACGAACGAGTCGCTGCCCGCGACCCACAACACGGGAAGCGTTGCGCGGCGCCATATCGACAGCGTTTCCTCGATTCGGTGGACCGTCGGAAACGGCAGCTTGTGGCGGGGATCCGACACCAGTCGCGCGCTTCCATCCGGAGTTTCCTCGGCCCAATGAGAGGCGAGGAATTCGGCCTTTTCGCGGGACAGGCGCGGATTGTTCTTTAGCAGACGCTCGGCTACGGCGGCGAGGCTCGCATAAGGCGCGAACTGCGGAGGATCTCGCAGCGCGTTGAGCCACTTGCCCATCTTTTCGGGCGCAAGCTCGGGACTCTCCGCAGGGATTCCGAAGCCTTCGAGCGATACCGCGTGAAGCACGCGCTGCGGGCGAATGCCGGCGTACGCGCAGACCACATTGCCGCCAAGACTGTGTCCGACCAGCCGCGCGGGCTCGCCCGACGAGAAATGATCGACGAGAAACTCGAGATCCGCGACGTAATCCGCATACCAGTAGCCGTCGACGCACCAGCCGCTTCGTCCGAAGCCCCGCCAATCGGGCGCGATCACGTACCAGTCGCGCTGCAGCGCATCGACCAGGAATTGAAACGACGCGCCGACGTCCATCCAGCCGTGCAGCAGGAAAAGCCCGGGCGAGGCCGCGTTGCCCCAGGTTCTGACGTGATAGTCGATCCCGCGCACCGGGATGAAAAGCGACTGCGACGGCCTCATCGTGACGTCGCGTCGAGCAGCGCGAATCGATTAAGAATGACTAGCCTGGCGCCAATGTGCGGTTTACCGCTTCTTGCAAAGGGCGAATCCGTCCTGCCAACCGGTTCGATATTGGCCGTCGCTCTTGAAACGGACAGCATCCTTTTGCTCGAGCATGCCCACGCTGGCACAACCGTCTGCGTAGCCCTGCCGGTACGGCAGCGGAAACCCCTGCAGATTGACGCTGGTAGGTGGATTGACGCTGGTGGTCGGAGGCGCCTGAATTCGTCCCGGCGTTTCCGGCGGCGCAGCAGTCTCGGGGCGGCCCGGCACAGCAGGCGAAGGTCCCGCCGGCGGCGCGGAGACTGTCGCACAGCCGGCGACGAGCATCGCGCCGAGCATCGCGGCAGAAAAAACACGGCGGGAGAAATAGAGTTCCAACAGATCGGGCGCGCGAATCGCAGTAAAATTCTACACCATGAGCATGCCCAGCTTCGTCCATCTGCGTCTGCACAGCGAGTACTCGATTGTCGATGGCATGGTGCGGCTGGACGATGCGGTCGCGGCAGCGGCAGCGGACCGCATGCCGGCTCTGGCGTTGACCGATCTCGCCAA
Organism: Betaproteobacteria bacterium; assembly: GCA_005889025.1. GTDB lineage: Bacteria > Pseudomonadota > Gammaproteobacteria > Burkholderiales > Casimicrobiaceae > PALSA-1003. The sequence goes on along the minus strand of VBCZ01000248.1, from coordinate 2,431 downwards.
CGTGTTCGGCATGGTGAAATTCTACAAGGCCGCGCGAGCCAGGGGCATCAAGCCGATCATCGGCTGCGACGTGTGGATCAGCCACGATGCCGAGCGCGACGCGCCGCATCGAGTGCTCCTTCTGTGCCAGTCGCGGGAGGGCTTTCTGCGGATCGCCGATTGGCTTACCAGAGCGTATCGCACCAATCAGCACCGCGGCCGCGCCGAGCTCAGACGCGAATGGTTCAGCGAGGGAACGGCGGGCGTGATCGCCTTGTCCGGATTTGCAGGCGGCGATATCGGCCATGCGCTCCTGCAGGGCAACGCAAGGGGAGCACAGGGCGCCGCATCAACTTGGGCGTCGCTCTTCCCGGAGCGTTTCTACCTGGAAGTGCAGCGCGCCGGTCACGCCGAGGATGACGCATTGACCGCAGCAATGGTGCGGCTCGGTGCCGAGCTCGCGCTGCCCGTGGTCGCGACGCATCCGGTGCAGTTCGCCACGCGCGACGAGTTTCGTGCGCACGAGGCGCGAGTCTGCATCTCCGAAGGCTATGTCCTCGCCGATCCGCGGCGCCCGAAGCGCTTCACCCCGGCGCAATATTTCCTGACGCAAGCCGAGATGGCGAAAGCGTTTGCGGACCTGCCCGACGCTCTCGCCAACAGCGTCGCCATCGCACAGCGCTGCAACCTCACGATTCCTCTGGGGAAGAACTATCTGCCGGCGTTTCCCACGCCGGATGGCGTTTCACTCGAAGAGCATTTGCGGAGCGAGGCGCAAGCGGGTCTCGAGCGGCGGCTCGTCATGCTCTACCCGAATGCTGCGGAGCGCGAAAGCCGCCGGCCGGAATACGCTGCACGCCTCGAGTTCGAAGCGAAGACCATCATTCAGATGGGCTACGCCGGCTATTTCCTGATCGTCGCCGACTTCATCAACTGGGCCAAGAAGAACGGCGTGCCGGTGGGTCCCGGTCGCGGCTCCGGCGCGGGGTCGCTCATCGCCTACAGCCTCGGTATCACCGACCTCGACCCCCTGCGTTACACGCTGCTCTTCGAGCGCTTCTTGAATCCCGAGCGCGTATCCATGCCCGATTTCGACATCGACTTCTGCCAGGACGGTCGCGATCGGGTCATCGACTACGTCAAGCAGAAATACGGCGCGGAATCGGTATCGCAGATCGCCACTTTCGGCACGTTGGCGGCGAGAGCCGTCGTGCGCGATGTCGGGCGCGTGCTCGACCTTCCGTATACCTTTTGCGACGGCATTGCCAAACTCATCCCGTTTCAGCCGGGGAAATCGATCACGCTCAAGCGCCGCGGCGCGGCCGCTGCCCAAAATACCATTTACGCGCGTGAAGCCGAGCCGCTGCTCAACGAGCGCGAAGCCGCCGAGGAGGAGGTGCGCGAGCTCTTGAGCCTCGCCGAGCAGCTCGAGGGTCTTCCGCGCAACGTCGGCATGCATGCCGGCGGCGTGCTGATCGCGCCCGGCAAGCTCACCGATTTTTGTCCCTTGTATCTTCAGGCCGGCTCGGAGGCGCTGATATCGCAGTTCGACAAGGACGACGTCGAGCTGGTCGGACTGGTCAAGTTCGATTTCCTGGGCTTGACCACGCTGACCATCCTCGACTGGACGCTGCGCTATCTAAAAAAACTGGACCCCGGCTCGAGCCTGACGCTCGAGACGCTGCCGCTCGACGACAAGGCGGCCTATGACGTATTCAAAAAAGGCAACACCACGGCCGTGTTCCAGTTCGAATCGCGCGGGATGCGCGACCTTCTGCTGCAGGCGCCGCCCAAGCGCTTCGACGACATCGTCGCGCTGGTCGCGCTGTACCGGCCGGGGCCGATGGAGCTCATCCCCGAATATATCCGCCGCAAGCAAGGCGCGGAACGTTTCGAGTACCACGATGCAAGGCTCGAGCCCATCCTCTCACCCACCTACGGCGTGATGATCTATCAGGATCAGGTGATGCAGATCGCGCAGGTGATCGGCGGCTACACGCTGGGTGCAGCCGATCTCCTGCGCCGCGCGATGGGCAAGAAGCTGCCCGACGAAATGGCCAAGCACCGCCAGGGCTTCGTCTCCGGTGCAATCGACCGGGGGCTTTCGTCGGCGAAAGCAACGCAACTTTTCGACCTGATGGAAAAGTTCGCGGGCTACGGCTTCAACAAGTCGCACGCCGCGGCTTATGCGCTGATCGCGTATCAAACCGCGTATTTCAAGGCGCATCATCCCGCGGCGTTCATGGCGGCGAACCTGTCGCTGGTGATGGACGACACCGACAAGGTGCGCCACTTGTACGACGATGCGGTCGCGCTTGGGCTTACCGTGCTGCCGCCCGACATCAACGAGTCGTGCTACCGTTTTGAGCCGGTCGACGACAAACACGTGCGCTATGGCCTGGGCGCCGTCAAAGGCACCGGCCAGGCCGCGATCGAGGCAATTGTCACGGCG
>VBCZ01000247.1 GCA_005889025.1 Betaproteobacteria bacterium | reverse complement strand
TGGCTTCAGATGCTAGGCGCCTCCGGCGCAGCGAATAGTTCATCCTATTCGCAAGCCGCGCAACAACGCAGATGAGGCCATTGCGGCGAAACCCGGACGGGACGGGGCTGGCCGGGCGATCTGCTGTGTCGCGCCGCTCGCCAATGGGGCCTACCATTAGCTTCGCGCCGCTTCGTGCATCTCATCCCGGCGAGCCTCCGTCGCGGCCACGCGGGACTTGGTCAGAGGTTCCATAAGACGTGACTGCCTCCGCCCGCCGCAAGGTGCGAAGACGCGGGCTCATGGGCCACCGCGATTTCCTGCTGTTGTGGAGCGCGCAAGGCATTTCGGCGATCGGGTCGAGAATCACTCGCACCGCACTGCCGATGGCCGCGATTCTTGCGGTCGGGGCCTCCGCGATCGACCTCGGACTTCTTACCGTCGCGCTGACGCTGCCCGGTGTGGCGATCGCATTGCTCGCCGGCGGCTGGGTCGACCGCCATCGCCGCAAGCCGCTGCTCATTGCCGCCGACCTCCTGCGAGCCGCCGCATTGCTCGCCATCCCGGCCGCTGCGCTGAGCGGTCGGCTCGATCTGCCGCTGCTCTATATCGTCGCCGTCATCGTCGGAGCGTGCTCGGTCCTGTTTACCGTGGCAGATCACGTCTTCATCACCGACCTGGTTGCGCGCAAACGCCTGCTCGAGGCCAACGGCAAGCGCGAGGCGGTGGACGCCATCGCGGAAATCAGCGGACCGGCGATCGGCGGCGCGCTGGTGGCGTTGCTGACCGCGCCGATCGCGATTGCCGCCGATGCAGCGACCTTCGTCGGCTCGGCGCTCCTGATCGGCAGCATCCGTCGCCGCGAGCGCATCGCCGCAACCGCGAAGTCCGCTTCGCTGTTCGCGGATTTGCGCCGGGGCCTCCATGTCGTCTGGCGCGACGGCGCCATCCGGGCGCTCTTCCTGGCGACCGCGACCTTGACCCTTTGCTTCAGCTTCATGGCGTCGCTCTACACGCTTTATGCGCTGCGCGACCTTCTCCTCACGCCGGCCGAGCTCGGCGTGGTTATCGGCTGCGGCGGCATCGGCGGATTGGTGGGCGCGGGAGTTGCCGGGCGCTCGGCAGAGCGCTGGGGCGTGCGCCGCACGCTCATCGGCGCGCTCCTGTTGGGCGGAGCGATGCAGGCGCTCGTGCCGCTCGCCCCGCCCGTTCCCGCCGTTGCGATTTCGTTTCTCATCGCCACACAGCTCGTCGGCGACGGCGCGTTGACCGTGTATCTGGTCAACGAGACGACCTTGCGCCAACAACTGCTGCCGGCGGATGCGCTCGGACGCGCCGCGGCGACCTGGACGGTCGCCACAGGCGTGCTGACACCTACTGGCGCTCTGGCGGGCGCGGCGCTCGCCGAGGCAATCGGCATGCGCCCGACGTTGTGGCTGCTCCCGTTCGCCGGTGTAGTCGCCGCGCTATGGCTGATGGCGGCGCGCCGCGCGCTGCCCGGCCGCTAAGGAACCGCTGCTTTAGCCCGTTGGTGGCGAGCCCGTCTTCGAACCATGAACGGGCGCTAATCAGTCAATTGTCCGCTGCCCTTCGACGAGCTCAGGGCGAACGCGCAACTTGTTCAGAGCCTCCCTAAGCCGTCATGCCGTGCGTTTCCGGGTTTGCGCGGCCTTGCGCCCCGCTGCCGATCGCTGCGAGGGTGTACGTTTCCTGGCGACGGCCTTGGCGTGCCTGGACAGCGCCGTCGGGCTTGCCGCGCTTCTGCCCTCGCGCTTGAGCGCCTGGCTTGTCGCGCGCGACCGCGTCCGCGACGGGTTCCTCGACTTCGAGGCCGACGCGCTGTCACTCTTGGCCCGGCGACGGGTCTCCGCGGACGCGGCGCCTTGCTTGGGCGGTGGCAGCTTCACGCCGGCACGACGGGCCTTAGACAGGCCGATAGCGATGGCCTGCTTGGTCGATCGCGCGCCGTGCTTGCCTTCGCGGATATGGTCCATTTCCTCGCGTACGAATTCGCCTGCCTGGGTGCCCGGCGACTTGCCTTCGCGCTTGTCCTGCTCGGCGCGTTCGAGCGTTTTCTTGTCGGGCATGTCCTCTCCTTCTCTGATCGTGATAAGTAAAGCTTACAAGCGGCGGCAAATCTTCCCGATCGACCGGGCATCAACGCTTCTTGCACGGCGGGTGGCCGCAGTCGCAATCGGTATGTGCCGCGGAACCGGACCGCGAAAGCTTTTCGCAGTATTCGCTGCAAAACCGCTGGCCCTTGGGCGCGGCGCAATTACACGCGGAATGCGCGCACTTGGCCGGCGCTCCAGCGCCTATCGAACCCGGGGTCGCTGCCATGAAATGCCTCCGTATATGTACGTCACCAGACGTCGGTGCACCGAAACGCCAGCAAGAAACGGACCGGCCAAGCGTCGCTGTCCTCGCGCGGGCGAAAGCTATCGAATCGCAGAAGGCGTGGCGACCAAGTCGCGCAGCGCGGTCTTGAGGACCTTTCCGTTATTGTTCTTCGGAAGCGCCGCGACAAAATAGTAGTCGCGGGGCCGTTTGAAGCGGGCGATGCGGTCCACGCACAGTCGGTCGAGCTCAGCCCGCAGCCCCGACCCGCCTGCGCCTGGCCTTGCGACGACAACCGCGACGACCTCTTCGCCCCAGTCCGCATGGCGACGTCCGACAACCGCGGCCTCGAACACCGCCGGATGCTCCAGAAGCACCTCCTCCACTTCGCGGGGATAGATGTTGCTCCCTCCGCTGATGATGAGGTCCTTCGAGCGATCCTTGAGCGTGAGATAACTGTCCGCATCGAGACAGCCCACGTCGCCGGTATGCAACCAACCGTGGGCAAGCGCGGCGGCGCTTGCTTCCGGGTTCTGCCAATACCCCTGCATCACCGTGGGGCCGCGGACGAGCACTTCGCCGACCGTACCCGCCGGCAGCGAAACATCGTCCGCACCTGCGATGCGAACCTCCATGCCGGGCTGCGGCGTGCCGACCGACCCGAGCCTTGCATCGTCGCCGCGCATCACGGCATCGGCCAGCATTGCGCGCGGCATGGCCGTGATCGTCATGGGCGATTCACCCTGGCCGTAGATTTGCGCGAGCCGCGGACCCAGCGCCTGGAACGCGGCCTTGCAGTCCTCGACGTACATGGGACCCCCGCCAAAGACGACGCTTTTGAGGTGATCGAGCCTCGCGCTCGCGACGGGTGGATGCTCGACCAGCCGCTTGACCATCGTCGGAGCGGCGAAAAAGCACGCGCGTTGCCAACATCCGAGCAGCTCGACGATCTCATCCGCATCGAAACCGGCGGGATGAAAGATCGAATCGCCCGGATCGATGGCCTCGACGCCACTGACGAAACAATTGCTCATCGCCCGAAGATTGCCGTGCGACAGCACGACACCCTTGGGCTTTCCGGTGGTTCCGCTTGTATAGAATATCCACGCCGCGTCGCACTCTTCGACCGCGGCCGGCTCGGGCGCGCGCGAGTGCGCGAAAAGACCTTCGTACTCCCGGCTGCCGAAACGAACGACGCGCTCGACATGTGGAAGCTCATGCTGACGCGGCGACAGCGCGCTTTCCCACGCGGCATCGACGAATACCCATTTCGCGCCGCAATGCGCCAGGACATATAAAGTCTCGTCCGGGTGCAGCTTGGCATTGATCGGGACGGCACATGCGCCGGCATGCCAGCACGCGAAAAGCGTCTCGATATATTCGCAGCTGTTGCGGGACACTATCGCGATTCGCTCGCCGGCCAAAACCCCGGCATTCAGCATGGCGGCGGCCTGCCGCGCGACACGCCGCGCCAGTGTGTCATAGGTATGCAGCGGCTCTTTGCCGCGAGCAACTGCGATGTGCGCCGGAAAGCGCATCGCGCTTTCGACCAGCAGCCCTGTGAGATTGAATTGCGTATGACGCGCTTTCATCGCACCCTCGCGCGTCGGCGAAGTCGACCTAAATGAGAATTACGCAGAATAGCTGACCTGCGCTGTCGCGCACCCTCTCCCCGCGGGAGAGGGATGGGGTGAGGGCCGGCGCATCCAGGTGCAACTCATGTCACGCATATAGGTAACGCTTAACAGCACTTAGCCGACACGTTCGACCTTGTACACAAAATGCTTGGTATCGCCCAGCCACGGCCAACGGAAATACTTTTCGCGGTAATAGAGCTTCACTTTCGCGTTCGCCGCTATCGCCTTGTCGATGTCCGTACGCACCGGCTCATCGATGTCGTGCACGCTGAAATCCCACAGTCTGGTGGCTACGCCACCCGTGGGATCCTGCTGCAGATAGCCGAAATCGAGCGTCCCCTCCCAGGTCTTGAATATATAGCCCTTGTGCGAGAGCTTGATGATCTGACCGACGCGATAACCTTCGCTGTAGTCGGCGTCGAACGCGATCCAGCCCGCGCCAACCAGAATGAGCACGACAACGAAGAGCGCGATCAGTTTTTTCACAAGCACCGTTCCGCGGTCTATGGACGCGCCAGTGTAACGCAGTTGCTGCGCACGCTTAAACCGACTGCCGCGCTGCTACAATGGGTGTTCAATCGCCTTTGAAAATCCGATGCCTGCCGCCATTCCCGCTACGATGCGCTATGTCAAAGCGCGCGAGCCCGGACTTCCGGAGGTGCTCTCGCTCGATACGACCTCGACGCCCTCGCCGAAAGCCGGAGAGGTGCTGATCGAAGTCTCGTATGCGGGCGTCAACCGGCCGGATTGCATCCAGCGTGCCGGCCTATATCCGCCGCCACCGGATGCATCACCGATCATCGGGCTCGAAGTGTCAGGACGCGTCGTCGCTCTCGGCGACGGTGTCAGCGAATGGCGCGTCGGCGATTTTGTGTGCGCACTGACGCCGGGCGGCGGCTACGCCGAATATTGCCTCGCACCGGCGGCGCACTGCCTGCCTTTGCCTCGCGGCCTCGCCCTGCTCGAGGCCGCAAGCCTTCCCGAGAACTACTTCACGGTATGGAACAATCTTTTCGTCCTCGTCCATGGCGGCTCGGGAGGCATTGGGCTCGCCGCGATCCAGCTTGCGAAGGCCTTCGACGCGAAATCGATAACGACAGTCGGCAGCGCGGACAAGGCCGCGTTCTGCCGTGACATCGGCGCAGCGCACGTCATCAATTACCGGGAGCAGGACTTCGTGGCCGAAGTCGCGACGATCACCGGCAAGAAAGGCGTCGATGTCGTGCTCGACATGGTGGGCGGAGACTACATCGAGAAAAACATGAAGTGCCTGGCGATCGAAGGGCGCATGGCCATAATCGCCTTTCTTCAGGGAAGCAAGGTGACTGTCGACTGGCGGCATATCATGATGAGGCGCCTGACCATCACGGGCTCGACGCTGCGTGCTAGCCCCGTTCAGCGCAAGGCGGAGATCGCAGCCAGCCTGCGCAACAAAGTGTGGCCGCTGTTCGAAGCGAAAAAAATCAAGCCCGTCATCTTCCGCGTGTTTCCCTTCGCTGAAGCGGCCGAAGCGCATCGGCTGATGGAATCGAGCGCCCACATCGGCAAGATCATGCTCGAGGTGCGGCCGGCGTAGGCGAGTCTTCGCGCCGTCCTTCGACAAACTCAGGACGAACGGCTCAGGGTCCGTTGGTGTGGCTCCTTTCGTGGTGAGCATGTCGAACCATGAACGGTCAATACGTCGCGCGTCCGCCGGAGAGGTCGAACACTGCGCCGGTGGAGAACGAGCAGTCCTCCGTGCACAGCCATGCCACCAACGCCGCGATTTCCTCGACGTGGCCAAAGCGGCCGAGCGGAATCTTCGACAGCATGAACTCGATGTGCGCCGGCGTCATTTGATCGAAGATCGCCGTCCGCACCGCCGCCGGCGTGATGCAATTGACCCGAATGCCGGTCTTGGCGAGCTCCTTCCCCAGCGACTTGGTGAGACCGATCACGCCCGCCTTCGACGCGCTGTAGGCTGGCGCGTTGGGATTGCCCTCCTTGCCGGCGACCGACGCGATGTTGACAATGCGGCCGTAATCGCGTTTCAGCATAAGGGGCACGATCGCGTGGTTGCAATAGAAAACACCATTGAGATTCACGTCGATCACGTGCCGCCAGGCATCGACCGGATATTCCCATGTGGTGGTGTTGGGACCGGTGATTCCGGCCGAGCAAACCAGCGCATCGATCCTGCCCAAGCCCGAGGCGGTCTCTATTGCGGCAGCGCCGACACGTGCGGCATCGGAGACATCGACGACGCGCGCATCGGTTGCTCCGCCAAGCGTTTGCGCAATCGCTAGACCGATGCCCGTCGCACCGCCGGTGATCACGGCAGCGCGGTTGTGGAAGTCGACTTGATTCACGGTATCCGCTTGTCGTCGGCCGGCGACCCGCCCAGATTAGCGCGCCGAACGCCAGCATAGCTCCGCGGTCCGAGTGGAGGATGTTATGGACCGAGGTTGATGCGGGATCTCGGAGTGAGAAAAGCGAGCTTCGATTTTCTTTGTGCGGCAGAAAAATGTCAATTGACCGTGCGAACCGGAGCGAAGGGACGAAGGCGCTAACCGAGGCAGCAAGATTTCGATAAGCCCCCGTGGTCGATCTGCTCGAGCTTGAACCTCTGTCGTCGCGGCCCGCTTCGTCGGGTCCGCAAGCTCGGTCACCAGAAAAAGCGCGCCAGATTGTAGACCAGGATCAATAGCGCTATGACCGCGAAAAGCGAAACGATGACCATCAGCGTGTGATGCGTTTCGCTGCGAAAGAGGGTCAGCTCCTCGGCAAGTTCCGACACCTGGCCATAGCTCGCGGGAAGGTCGACAAGCGGCTGATCGCTGTCGGGCGAGGAAGGCGGGAGTGCACGCTCGGGGACGTTGATCGGGAGAATCGCCGTAAAGTTCGTCACCAAAACGGTTGCGAAGGACTTGTTGTCCCAGACCTTCGTGCGGCCCTTCGGCCCCAAGCTGTAACTGAGCCCGCGCGTCTCGGTCCGCGATATCTTCTCTCCCGCATCGATGAATAATTTCGAGGGCAGCCTGCCCGACAGCGCGACGTTGAGCAGCGCGTCGAACTTCTTGGTCGATATGGAAATGTTGATTTGAAACTTGGCCGACTCTTGAGCGGCACCTCGCCCTGCATCCACAAAAACAAGCGAGCCGACGGCTTTGCCGTTTCCTTCCGACTTGCGTTCGCGGACGCGCAGAACACCGCTGAGCATCTGCAATGTTCCGCCGCTTGCAAGCTCCACGCTTTCTTCGGTCGCCAATACGACCTTCATGACGAGCACGCTCTCCTTGCTCTCCTCGAGAACGAGCCGTGCTTTCGTCGGCGTAAAGCTTACGAGCGGCATCGTCGGCCTTTTGTTCTGCGCGACGTAATTATCACTTGAGCAGCAACGACGCGCCGAATTGCAACGAAACGACGTTCGGAAAGCTTGCGCTAGGTCGTCTACAAAGTATCTTTCACCGCGAAGTTCACCTAAACCAGACTAGTTTGCGCACGTTCGGAGTCTTTTGCGCACGTTCCATGTGGCGCTGTCCACCACAATTGAGAAACCGCTTTTCGCGAATATCCGTGAAAAGCCACGGGCTGCGCGTGCTGTGCTACTGATGTTCGAAGCCCGAAGCGACAAAAAACCGGCGGCGCTTGCCGCGCCGCCGGCGGTTCAGCTTCGCCCTGGCTCAATAAGTCTTCGGATTGATCGACGAGCCCGCAGTCGTACGCGGATCCCGCAGATCGCGTCCGTAATTGCCCGTATCGTCGGAAAGCTCGTCATCCCAATACGGCCTGACTTCATAGTAGGCATGGATTTCGGTCGCCCACGTCGAATCCGCCATCGATGGCCAATGGTCCTTGTCGAAGCCCGGCGCGTTTTCCAGCTTTTCCTTGGGAACATTGAGGATGAAACGCTGCTCGCCTGCGTCCAGTGTCAATGCAGACCATGGAATGGCGAACAACTTCGCGCCCATTCCAAGAAATCCCCCGAACGACAACACCGCGTACAGTTTTTCTGCGCTCGCGTTCACGACCGAATCGCCGATCAGTGTCTTCGCGTCCATCACTTCGGGGCCCGGCCCATCGGAGGTGCGCCGCTCCGCGCCGACGATGGGGGCGCCGCCGGACGACGGAGCGGTACCTGATGTCCTGCTGGTGGGTGTTTCCATAAAACCTCCTTCAAATTTCCGTGCGGCGTACTCTCAGGAATGGCGTCCCGGGCGGGACGCCGGTTGGCTGCGAGGCATTTCAAAACCTATCCGATTCAGCACTATGGGGTGCAGAGTGGCAATTCGAAATTCTCGCAAGCACTTTTGTAATGCTCAAACAAACCCATCGCCGTGCGAATCCGGCATCCTCTGATTTTTCGTTAGGACAACCCGCCGCCTCGTATAGGACTCGCCCTTACACCTGAGCACGCAAGACCTTGTCGAGCGTAATCGGAAGATCGCGAATGCGAGCGCGACGACAGAAAAGCGACGATCGCCGGCCGGCCTCGCAGCGAGCTTAACGTTCGCGAGCGCCCTTCCCAATCGCCGAATTCGAAGTCCGGGGCCGTCGTACCGACGACAACACCCGGCGCCGCAGCCGGCGGAAGTTCACGCAAGAGCGGCGACTGGTGCATCTGCGGATAATCGAAATTGCGAGGGTCGAGGAAAATGTTTGGGCAGCGGGCGATCGACAACGCGGACTTTACTATGCGAGTCGTCGTCATCGAGGGGTATCGGCGGGGACCTGATTCGATCGTCGGCCGCGCTGT
>VBCZ01000246.1 GCA_005889025.1 Betaproteobacteria bacterium | reverse complement strand
CAATGCATGCACGTTGATCAGTCTGCTCAAAGGGACATTGTCATCTTCGCCGCCGCCTTATCCGGCAAATATACCCTGTGCGTTGCGCCACCCGAGGTACGGAACAAACAAACCTTGAAGGCCGAAGGCAAAGAGCGGCGGTTGGTGCGACCGGTCATTCGCGACCGCGGCAGCGGCGCGCACGGGTGCGATGAGTGTTGAAATAAGGCCGACGCCGTGCCCTACTATAGGATAATGCGGGGCTAAGTGTCTCGAGTCAGAAATTCGTGTGATGTTCCAGAACGTCGTCCCCGCCCCCGATTCAAGCATTCGAGGGCAGGCTTCAGCGAGGACCCGGCGACATTGAATGTCGCTGGGTTCCCCTATTTTCAGAGCCAATGGATTCCCGCTGGAGCCTGCCCCCGAATGCTTGAATCGGGTGCGGGAATGACGACAAGAAATATCCCGCGAATTCTTGATTCAGGACACGGGGATCGACGGGCGAATGCGCGGCAAGCGCGACGGTGCGGAGCGTGGGTCCATTCAACTATAAAGTCGCCATCGCCGGCCTCGGGGGTGTAGGCGGGCTCCATCTTCTTACTCTGGCGCGACTGGGGATCGGCAAATTCACCATCGCCGACCCCGACCGGTTCGAGCTCGTGAACTTCAATCGTCAGGTCGGCGCGACGATGCAGACTCTCGGTCAGCCGAAGGTCGACGTAATGACCCGCATGGCTAGGGAGATCAATCCCGAGATCGAGATTCGCGCCTTCGAGGCGGAGGTTACGAAGGAAAACCTCGATGACTTCCTCGACGGCGCGGACGTCTATGTCGATGGCCTCGACTTTTTCGCTTTCGACGCGCGCGAGCGCACCTTTGCGGCGTGCGCGGCCAAGGGGATTCCAGCGGTTACGGTGGCCCCGATCGGCATGGGGGCGGCCCTGTTGAATTTTCTGCCGGGCAAGATGACATTCGAGCACTACTTCAGATTCAGTGGCGCAAGCGAGCCTGAAAAGGCGCTCAAGTTCCTGCTCGGGGTCGCGCCGGCAATGCTGCACCGTCGCTACCTGGTCGACCGATCGCAGGTGAGCTTCGCCGAGCAGCGGGGGCCTTCGACCATCATGGCCTGTGAGCTCTGCGCCGGTCTTGCCGCGACGCAGGTACTCAAGATCGTGCTCAAGCGCGGGCGGGTGCTCGCCGCACCGCGCGGGCTTCATTTCGACGCCTATACCCATAGGCTCGTCCAGACGTGGCGGCCGAGGGGCAATGCCAGTCTCATCCAGCGCCTGATGCTCGTGATCGCGCGTCGACAGTTCCGGCGCTGACCCGCGCCATGCCGGTAATCGAACAGATCCTCGACCTCGCGCGATGGGCGCCGAGCGGAGACAACACGCAGCCGTGGCGGTTTGAAATCGCCGCTGCCGACCATGTCATCGTGCACGGGTTCGATACCCGTGAGCACTGCGTGTACGACCTCGATGGCCGGTCGAGCCAGCTCGCCGTCGGCGCGATGCTGGAGACACTGCGCATCGCGGCGACCGGACATGGCCTGAGGGTGCGCGTCGCTCGGCGGGCCGATGCGCCGGAGTCGCGTCCGCTTTTCGATGTCACGCTCGAGGCCGACGCTTCGGTCGTGCCGAGCGCGTTGATTCCGGCAATTATCGTGAGATGCGTGCAACGCCGGGCGATGCAGACGCGACCGATCCGCCCCGAAGAAAAGGCGGAGCTGGAGGCGAGCCTGCCGGCGGGCTATACGGCGGTATGGCTCGAAGGGGGAAAGCGCTGGTCCATGGCGCGTCTGCTGTTCACCAGCGCCCGGATCCGGCTGGGCCATCGGACTCGATCCCCTGATGACGCGTGTCATGGAATGGGCCATGCGGGACTGGCGCCGGGTCTGGTTCTTGAACACCTTCCTCGCCGGCACCCTCATGCCGCGCCTACAGCTCGACCTCCTGCCGGCGATGGCCTGCGGCGCCCACGTGCTGATCGTCGCGGCAACCGAGCCCAGGGGCGTCGATGATTATACGAAGGCCGGCGTTGCCGTTCAGCGCTTCTGGCTCACGGCCACGCACCTCGGACTGCAACACCAGCCCGAGATGACCCCGCTCATCTTCGCGCGGTATGTACAGGATGGCAGAGCCTTCACCCAAAACCGCAGCGCTTCGCGCACCGCTGCCGGGGTGGCGGGGCGTTTGGCGGGAATCGTGGGGGACGACACGCTCCGGCGCGGCGTCTGGCTGGGACGCCTTGGCGGCGGACGACCGGCACGTGCCCGATCGCTGCGCATGCCCCTGCAGCAGCTCCTGACCTCTTGAGGGCGGCATGGGACATGGCAGGAATCCGGCATCGGATGGGGCTCCAAACCTTGGAACATCGGCCGGGTCCCGTGGCAAACCGCGGTGCTCTTGATGCATCGCAAACGTCCGCCCGGGTGGCCATTACAGTCTGTCGCCTACCAAATCTGTCGCCTAAATTGACAGACGGACGCAGGCTCCATCGACCCGGCGACTTTGGGGAGGGATCAGCCATGGGCTCTCGGCGCTTGATGTTAAAGGGTTTCGGCCGCGCAGAGGCGTGGGAAGAACGCGCATTCCCGGGACCCGGCTTCGCCGAGCCCGGCTTTCAAGGTGCCGGCCCCCCCGGCTGTGTCGGATGGCTTTACGATCGAGGGGTGGCCGGAGTGACCTCGAAAACCTCATTTCGCCTAACTAATTGATCGATTGACTAATTTGTAAGTTGGCCGGTTCCTTGCTTAGATATCCGCGAACCCGAACGGTACCGCCATTCGGAATTGTCAATCTGTGATGGAGATGAGGAGATGAGAATGAATTTCAAACAAACCACCCTGGCAGCAGCCGTAGCCGCGACCCTGGCGATGGGCATTAGCGGTCAGGCGAATGCATTTGTGTATGCGGGGTCGGGACTGTCGGTCGATCAGCTGAGAATCGCGATCACGGGGACGGGCGTCACCACGGCCGTCAACAGATTCGACTTCAATCTCACCAATACGGCGACGCTGAATGGGGCTTCGGCCATCCAGACCGCCACCTGCGGCGGCACGATCGGCAGCAACACTTGCAGCGCCGGCACTCCGACGCTCGATGCCCTGCCGGCCAACGCACCCGGCTCGACCGTGAATCGCGTAAACAACCAGACGACCGGCGGCGAATTCACATTCATCGGCGTGGCTAACGGGTTTACGGGGAACTTTGCCAATTCCGACAGCGTGATCAACACCGCGGAGCTGGTGCAACTCGGGCAGCCGACCTCCACCCACAACATTGCCGAAGCGCTTTTGAATTCCGCCGTGAACGCCCAAAGTTCATCGCAAATCCAGTCGATCACGGGATTGACGTTCACGTTTACGATCGGCGGAGGCCCGGCGACTCTGGACCTCTCGTTCCTGGCGGACCCCGACGTGGAGTCGTTCGCCAGCGGTGAGACCGGAACCTTCAGCGCGCAGGCGAACCTGAATGCGTCCTTTACCCTGGCCCAGACCAGCGGCGGAGCCGGGTTCATAAACTGGGCCCCGCGAGGCACCGTTGCCAACGACTGCGTGGCTGCCGGCGGCCTGGTCTGCACCGAGACTGCCGACACCCAGCCCCTGAACGTCAACACGGGCGTCACGACCAACACGTTCGACAGGGTCAGCTGGGATCCGAATGCCCTCAATGAGACCGCCTTCGGCATACACATCACCGGTCTCACCGCGGGCACGTACACCTTGACCCTGAACGAGGTGAAGTCGACGAGCTTGGCGCGCGCGCCTCTGCCGGAACCGGGCACGCTGGCTCTGATGGGCATCGGCATCATGGGCTTGTTTGCCTCGATTCGCCGCAAGAAGCTCATCTAAAAGCCTTGCCTTCCAAAAAGCGCAGCTTCGGCTGCGCTTTTTTTTACCTGCGCGCCGCTGCGGGACGCCCGACGGTCCGGGAAGCGCATGGCTCGAATTGCGCAAACCGCGATCGGTCATCCTTTCGCCAAGCTTGAGGACGTCATCCCGGGCGAGCGGAGCGACGACCCGGGATCCAAGTTGAACTTGCGGTAATGGGATAGAGAAGCGACAACCTTGGGTCGCAGCCGCAGTTCAGCCCTTCGTCGAGCGTAAGGACGTCATCCCGGGCGAGCGGAGCGACGACCCGGGATCCAACTTGAACTTGCGGTAATGGATAGAAGCCGCAACCCCCGGCCGCAGTTCAGCCGTTATTGTCAGGCTCAGGGCAGGCTCTGAGCGCTGTCGAAGGGCCGGGACGACGGCGCAAGGGGCGCGCAGATTATTTAGACGGTCAGTCGCAAACCCTACAGTTGCTTCAGCAGCGTCTGGGCCGCCTCGCGTTGCGGAAACTTCTGATCGCCGGCAAGCAAGGTCTCGAGCTCCTTGCGGGCTTTCGCCTTGTCGCCGGACCGGGCAAGCGCCGCCGCCACGTGGTATCGCAACTCGGGGTTCTGCGGATCCTTTGCCGCCGCCTCCTGCAAGAGCTGGAGGCCGCGCGCCGTCTTTCCCTCCTCCACCAGAATCCAGCCCAGGGTATCCGCGATCATCGGTGAGCTCGGCATGAGCTTGTAAGCTTGCTCGGCGACATCGCGCGCGCGAGCGTCTTTTTCGGCTTGATAAAGGTTGGCGAGGTTGTTGAGGGCGAGCACGTTCTTGGGATCGCTCTTTAGAATCATCTGGTATTGCTCGATCGCCAGCTTGTTCCGGCCCGCGCGCGCGTTCTCGTCGGCCAGATACAGGCGGCCTCCAATATCATTCGGATTGATCCTCAGCCACTTCTGCAATGTCGTGTCCGCCTCATTGGTGACGCCTGCCTTCATTTTTGCCGCATGCAGCTTGATGGCAAGGGGGCCCGTCTGCTGAATGTCGTATGCCCGTTCGTAGGCCTTCACTGCATCGGCGTAGCGCTCCTGCGCGTTGAGGACGTCCCCCTCCAGGACGTATCCCGCCGGTGACTTGGGCATCGCAGTCTCGATCTGTTTCGCTACCTTGAGTGCTTCCTCGTGCCGGCCAAGCCGGACTTCCAGAGCGGCCAGAACAAAAGCCACCTCGAGGTAGTCCGGGTTGATCTGCAGGGCGCGCCGCAGGCTCTCCTCGGCGCCGGGAAGATCTCCCGCATTGATCTTTGCGCTCGCCAGGCGATAGTGAGCCACGGGTGATTGCGGGCGCACTGCGGCGAGCTTCTGATAAGTCAGCACCGCCTGCGACTTCTGTCCGTCGAGAAGCTGGGCCTGCCCGAGGGCGTCGAGAGCGTCCGGGTTTTCGCCATCGAGTTGCACTGCGTCGGTCAGCTCCGCAAGTGCTTTCGGTCTATTGTTCGTCCGCAGATAATAATCGCCGAGGAACACCCGCGGCGCCGCCGCGTTCGGGTGAGCCGCCTTGGCTTTCTCGAGCCAGGCGAGCTCTGATTTCTCGTTTTTCGCGCGGCCCTCCATCCGAGCCATGCCCACCATGGCGTCGATATTTTTCGGGTCTTTTGCCAGCATCCCCTGATAGCGCTTTTGCGCGCTGGCGAGTGCATTTTGCGCGACGTCGAGTTGCGCCAGATAGAGGAGCGCTTCACTGTTGTCCGAATCCAGGCTCAGCGCCTTCTCGAAGCTCTTGCGCGCACGTATGTAGTCCTTCTTGCCGAGGTAGGCTCCGCCTTGAAGGTTGTACGCCGCCGGCTCGCCCGGGTTCTGCTGGATCATCTTGTTTGCCGATTCCAGCGCCCTGTCGAAATCCATCTTGGCCAGGTCGCTAATGACCTGCGTTCCCGCAGCCTGAAGCTGCTCGTCCGGCGGCTTGCGGGGAACGGTTTCTATAACGATGGCGCCTGCGTCATGCATCGGCCAGCAGAGGGCGACGGTGAGCGCAAGCGCGAGTCCCATGACAGTCGGCAGTGCCCGAACGCCATCGTCCGATCGTGGATCGGTCATGAACAACTCTCCTTATGGTGACAAATCGTTACTTGAATCCGTGGGTGGCTGACATTTAACGCTTATTCATTCTATTGCTCAATCGTGGATTACTGTCACGTCAGGGGCGGTGATTCACGAGATGGCAGGAGTCCACTCGTTCTTCCAAGCAGACGGGCGGGGATGCCGCCCCAGATTTCGCCATCGCCGATCAGGGTTTCCTTGGTTACTACCGCGCCGGTGGAGACGATCGCGCCGTCGCCGACGACGACTCCCGCCAATACGGTCGCTCCCGCGCCGATGGTGACATTGTGTCCGATGCGGATGGGGTAGTGCGCGAGCCGCCGCCCTTCGATAACGTGGAGTATCAGCAGCGCGTATTGCCCGACGACCGAATTATCGCCAATCTCGACGAACCGCGGGTCATGAATGATCCCCTGGGTATAGGTGTTGGCGCCCAGTCTGGCGCCAATGGCGAGGTAGAACAATCGCATCAACGGCGCCGGCATGAAACCGCTGCGCATGATCGAATAAAACAGCATCAAAAAGAACAGCACGTAAACGTGATAGACGAATTCCTGTTGCGATCCTTCCGCAATCTCGCCCGCTCGCAACGGGAATGCCCGCAGAAACAATCGAAAAATCAGGATCGCATAAAGATAGAGGGCAACAATCGCCACCGCTACCAGCACGACTCCACGGAAGTCGCCGAGCGTCACCAGGCGGTCGAACACGACGGCCGTCAATACCGCGCCCGTACCCGCGCATGCGAGCAGGACCATGAACACCAATATCTGCGATAGGCGGATCTTGCGAATAGCCAGCCCCGGCTTAATGCGAGCTCGGGGAATGCGGCGCGTCACCGAACTCTGCCAGAAAGGCGCGAATGCCTTTCGACAGCGCATGCTTTTCGCACCATTCCCTTGCTTGCCCGGCGCGCCGGCGGAGCGCCGTATCGTTCAAGGCCTTGTTCACCGCCGCCTCGAGCTCCGGTCCGGAAAAGCGATCCGCGCGCAGGGTCAACCCTGCTCCGGCACGCTCTAACGCCTGCATGTTGAGAAACTGGTCCAGATTACAGGCGATTCCGATCACGGGGATACCTGCCGATAATGCTTGATAACATGTCAAGCCGCCTCCGTTGCAGATCACCAGTTTAGAACGCTTTGCCGCTTCGATGCCGGGAAGCATCTCCCTCACGAGTACGTGCGACGCAGAGGTCGGTATCTGAATCTGCGCCGCCGTCGCGACCATCGCCATGACCGGCATGGCGCTTAGCGTGGCAACGATTGAAGGGAGGAGAGCGGCCGTGCCTGAGCTTCCCAAGGTAACATAAATCGCCGGCCTGTCCTTCTGCGGCGAGGCCCATCCGTCCGGGATCTGTCCTGCCGGCTCCCAAAGCGGCGGGCCCACGAAGCGATGATTCGAGGGCAGATCCCCCAAGGGATAAAGCTCGGGGAGGTCGGCGTAAAGCACAAAATCGGCGTCGGTATAAATTCGCTGAAGGTCGTGGCCGAGCGGCGCTAACCCGAACTTGCGACGGACGCGGTTCATAGGGCTGGCATGCAGCGCGAACGCCACAGGGCGCGCAATGCGAAAGAGGGCGCGTGCAATCGGCAACGGCAGGAGATGTGTAAGGGGCAGCTCGGGAACGGGCCACGAGGCGGGAAGATAGTAGGGGCTCCAGCAGGCGCTCGCGAGCGTCGCGTACGGGACTCCGGCCAGTCTGGCGCTCACCGACAGGGACAGCCTGAAATCCCCGATCACCACGTCCGGCTTGACCTTGCTGATCAGCTCGAGGTCGGCTTCGACGTAGCGCGCGAGCGTCGCTTCATCGTAGACGGGCGTACCCGCTCGCAATGCCTGGAGAAACTGCTTCGGCTCGACCGACGCCAGAGGAATGTGTTCTCCCTCGAAGGCATCGAGATGCTTTTTTGCTCGCGGATCGCAAGCGATGGCGGATGTCCATCCCCCTGAGTCGAGGCTGCGGCGCGCCGCCAGCGGGCGGGCAACGTGGGCCAGCGTGACCGCTTCCGCGATCCAGAGAACCTTGCGGGGACGGGTTATGGCTTGCCCATTCG
>VBCZ01000245.1:3733-3990 GCA_005889025.1 Betaproteobacteria bacterium | reverse complement strand
CGGCGACCGAGTCGCGGTGTCTTCTTCGAACGAGTCATCCGACGCGCCACGCGTGCTTGTGCGCGTCTAGCTCGATTCGATCCGGCCGCGTCTGCCCAGCCGAACGCTGATGAAAGCTAGACCTCGACGTTGCCGCGGTCCTGCCGCGCCGCTGGCGTGCCCTCGGCGATCTCTTCGATCATTTTTGCGTTGAATGCGGGGAGGTCATCGGGCTTGCGGCTGGTCACCAGGCCGCGATCGACGACTACCGGCTCGTC
>VBCZ01000245.1:0-3546 GCA_005889025.1 Betaproteobacteria bacterium | reverse complement strand
GTCGAGCGTGAGATCGACGGCAACTTCATCGCCCCAGTCTCTGCTTTTCCAGCCTTTGATTTTGCCCGGCTTGGGCGCGATCAGAACGGTTTTCGCTCCGGCTTGATCGAGCGCTTTGCGGGGCTCGAGCAGCTCGGATTGCTCGAATCCGTCGGTTGCGAGAATGGCAACGCGCTTGCCCTGGAGCGCCGCACGGGTACGTGCCGATTCGGTTTCTTTCATAGAAGTCTCCTAGCGGGTCGAGGAACTCACTGCCGAAATGGCGAAAGCAAAGTGTCCCATGGCGCAGCACGATGCGGAATCGGCGCGGGCGGTAGCGCTCTGTAGGATGAGCTCCGACCGGCATCCTTCGCTCGTGGAGCTCGCCCGGAAATTGCGGAGCATTCCAGCAGCCGTGGTGAACTCGACGGCTGGCGTCGAGTCCACTTCGTGGAAGGAAAGAGATGAGCTTCGAACAGTCAAGCCGAGCCTTTCGGACGTCGCTCTTGGTGATGCGAGGCCGCTTCAGGCTACGGCGGTTGTTTTTGCGCCGGTGACGATGGCGCTGCCTCTTTCTGTTACGTTTCCGCCGATGGAGGCGCAGCTTGTCGACGAGCTTCCTCGCGGCGGTGAGTGGCTGTATGAGCCCAAGTGGGACGGATTTCGCTGCCTGGCGTTCAAGGATGGTTCCGACGTCGACCTGCGGTCGAAATCCGGACAGCCGTTCAATCGCTATTTCCCAGAGATCGTTGCCGCTGTCCAGGCACTCGGCGCCAGGCGCTGCGTGCTCGATGGCGAACTCGTCGTACCGGAAGGGAGCGTTCTTTCGTTCGATGAGCTGTTGCAGCGCATTCATCCGGCAAAAAGCCGCGTCGACAAACTCGCGCGCGAGCATCCTGCGCTTTTCATAGTCTTCGATATGCTCGTCGATGCCGATGGAAAATTGCTGGTCGATCGAACATTGCCGGAACGGCGGCGGGCATTGGAGAATTTCTTTTCGCAATACCGGATTGCTCGCTCGCCGCTGCACCTGTCGCCGCAGACGCAGCAGCCACGCGTCGTAGCGCGCTGGTTGGATGCGCTGGGATCCGGTCTCGACGGTCTCATCGCCAAACGCCGCGATCTAGGCTACGAATCGGGAAACCGGCACGGCATGCAGAAGTTCAAGCGCATGCGCACGGCTGACTGTGTCGTCGGCGGATTCCGGTATGCGGCGAAGGAGCGCACGGTTGGTTCGCTCCTGCTCGGACTCTACGATGACGACGGACTTCTGCATCACGTGGGGTTCGCCGCCAACCTCAAGTCAGGCGAGCGTGCGGCATTGACCCGCAGGCTTGAAAAGCTCATCAAGCCGCCGGGCTTCACGGGACGCGCACCGGGTGGCCCGAGCCGATGGAGCACCGAGCGCAGCGGAGCATGGGAGGCATTGTCGCCGAAGTTGGTCGCAGAAGTTCAATATGATCACTTCAGCGGCGATCGATTCAGGCACGGCACGCGATTTCTTCGCTGGCGACCGGACAAGCCACCGCAGCAATGTCTGATGAGTCAGGTCGAGCAGGAGGCCGCCGACACGCTCGGTCTGCTGCGCAAGGGCGGCAAACCGGCAAAAGCGGTTGCGGCAGCGCGATTGCGTTCCTGAAAAAAAACACGGCCCCGATCCAAAGATCGAGGCCGCGCCAGGCCTCCTCCTACGAACTTTAAATACAAAAGCTAGCTTATTCGATCATCCTTTTTTCTCAACCGTTTCCAACGCAGCGAGCGCCTCAGTAAATACGCTTGGCGGCTCCGGCATGGAGACAGGCCCATCGCGATACTGATGTGGCTGCAACTACTCAGGGATACGAAAACGCCGCTGAAAAGGGACAGCGAAAGTGCCACTAAGGCACGACAGGCGGGAAATCAAATTCCTCCCAAAAGCGCCACCGGGGCCGGCGCTCGAACGCATCTCAATGGGGCCTCCGAGCATAGCGCCCGGCGGCGACTTTTTTGTCCAGGCCATGGCCTGGTATTTGGTATGTAGTATTGCGCTAGATCGAGTCGACAATTAATATTGTTTTTGTATACATTCCATACTTTTGCCGTATACGGGTAACGCTTGGAGCTCCGTCATCTCAGGTACTTCGTCGCAGTTGCCGAGCTGGGCAGCGTGTCCCGCGCAGCGGAGAGCCTGTTCATCGCCCAGCCTCCGCTGTCGATGCAAATCAAACAATTGGAGGAGGAACTGGGTGTCCCGCTCCTGCTCCGTTACGCGCGCGGCGTGCGCTTGACGGCCGCCGGTACCGTTTTTCTGGAGCAAGCAAAGGAGCTGTTGGCGCGCGCCGAGCGAGCCAAGCAGCTGGCCAGGCGTCAGGACAGTGTCGCTGCCGGGCTGGCTCGGATTGGCTTTGTCCCGTCCGCGGGTCACACTGTCGTGCCCAGGCTGGTGCGGCGGCTACGGTCGATCCGTCCCGAATGCGAAATCGATGTGCGCGAAATGGTCACTGCGCGGCAATCGCAGGCTCTTCTCGACGGCGAAATCGACATCGGGCTGTTGCGCCCTCCAATCACGTCGAGCCGCTTGACGATCGCCAGTGAGCTGAGCGATCCGTTTTGCCTGGCGATACCCGATGGCCATGCCTTGACGGGCAGCGGGCCCATTGATTTGCGCAGCACCGCCCGGGAAATTTTCGTGGGCTTCACGCGCCAACGCGGTCCGGCCTTTTACGATCAGACGCTTGGTTTATGCACCGATGTCGGCTTCAGCCCGAACCTTCGCTACGAAGCGAGCACGCTCTACGGCGTGCTCGACCTCGTAAGTGCGGGACTGGGCATCGCCATCGTGCCGGCTTCGTCTTCGACGCTGGCGCCGACAGGCTTCGTCTTACGCATATTGAATCGGCCGACGCGCGCTGGATGTTTGGCGCTTGCGCAGTCGCGGGGTGATCCCAATCCGATGTTGTCGACATTATCGGAGTTGACGTCGGCGGTGTTCGACGAGCTCGGCGCGGAAATGCGTCAGCGCGTCGCAGGAATGACGTGACAAGCTCGTCAGCGTTGGTGCGGGATCGCCCGCAGCCGCGCTCGAACGCTGCGAGCCTTGGAGCGAGAGGTTTTAGGCCGGCTGCGACGGAACGAGATTGAAGACTTCGATCGGACGGCTCAATCCTTTGAGCGGGATCTCGCCCATGCTTTGGGTTTGAGCGAGGTTCGTCGCCGCAGCGGCGACGCGTGCCGTGACCAGCGTCTGGCCGTTCTTGGCCTCTGCCGACAAGCGTGCGGCGACATTGGCAACGGTGCCGATGGCGCTGTAGACAACGCATCCTTCGAAGCCGACCTGTCCCAACGTCGCAAATCCCTGGGCGATCCCTGCGCCGAAGCCGATCTCGCGACCGCGCCGGTGCCAGTCTCCCGCAAGACCGGCCACGGCTTGATGCATGCTGAGCGCCAGCCGGATCGCGCGCTGCGCGGGATCGTCGCACGGCACCGGATCGTTGAAGAAGACCATAAAGCCGTCGCCCTGAAAGTGCCCCAGCGTTCCCTCGTAGCGGTGGACGAGCGGCCCCAATACGTCGTGATAATCGCGCAACA
>VBCZ01000244.1 GCA_005889025.1 Betaproteobacteria bacterium | reverse complement strand
CACGTGTAAATGTCCGCATGAGCCTGCTGCAGTCCAAACGTTCCGGCGAGCACTAGCGTGAATGCCGGTAAGAGGAGACGCGTGAACATTGCAGGGGTCCGATTACAACCGCAGCAATTGTAGGCCGACGCGCACGCTTTGTGTACTGTCTTCGCAAGGCGTGGCGAGCGTCCGCCCGACCGCGATGTTGTCGCACGCATGACCGCCTGGCCGATTTCTCAGATCAGTTGTCGGACGGCAGGGCACGCAGAGCGGCCAACCCGTTGTCGTGCACCGCGTCGAACATCGTTTCCAGCCGGCGGTGAGTCCCGCGCAATCCATCCACGACATTTTTCGCCCACTCGAAGTATTCGAGCTTGCGTTTGAGCGGCCATCCGGTCGGCGGCGCGGCGACCATGTCGCTCAGGTTGCAGATCTTGTCGGCGAGCTTCACGAGCTTGGCGCGGTTGGACAGCGACATTGCATGAGCGATCTGCAGTCGCTTGCGCTCGGCCTTTGCCAGTGTCGTGTCGTCGGTGACTTCGAGCACGACGTCGGTGATCGCATCTCCGAATTCGCGGCGCAGCTCGGCCACCGTGGTCTCGGTATCCTCGATGGTATCGTGCAGCAGCGCCGCACACAGCACGACGACGTCGTCGACGTCATGCTGTTTCAGCAGGCTCGCAAGCGCGATCGGATGATTGATGTACGGCGACGCTTCGGCATCCTTGCGCCGCTGATCGCGATGCTTCTCCGCGGCGAATGCGACTGCTTTGAGCAGGATGCCGGCGGGATCGCTTTCCATGACATCGCGTTACGCGCGCGCCGAGCTCTTCGACGAGCTCGGGGTTGCACGAATCGGCGCTTCGAGCTCGCGCTCCCACGCGCTCAGATCGGGCCGGCGTAGATGCCAATCAGTCGCGTGCTGGAATGCGCGTCCTGCACGAATCAGGGTTGCTTCGGTGAAGGGCGCGCCGATCAACTGCACGCCGATCGGCAGGCCTTCGGTCGACACGCCGCCCGGAAGCGATAGCGCGCAAGCCGTCAGGTAATTCGCCAGGCGGGTAAAGATCGCGAGCGGCGATGTCGCCTCGTCGACATCGTCGAGCGGAAGCGCGGTGATGGGCAGCGTCGGGGTGAGCAGTGCGTCCCGGCCGCGCATCCATGCACAAAACGCCGCCGCCGCGCGGTTGCGCTGCGCCAGCTCGTCGATGTACTCGGCGGCACTGATTGCTTTGCCGCCGAGGGTGCGTCTGCGCACCCAGGGGTCGATCGGGAGCGTTTCGTCCTCGATGTACGCGCGGTGCGTCGCCCAGGCTTCGGCGGCGATGATGCGGCCGTTTCGGGTGGCGACCTCGTCGAGGTCGAACGGAAAGCGCGCTTCCTCGACGATCGCGCCGAGCTTGCGCAGCACGGCGACGGCTTCATCGCGCGCACGGACGACACCGGGCAGGATGTAGGATGGAAACTGATCGGCAGCGAGCGCGGCGATGCGCATGCCGCGAATATCCGGTTCCCCCGCGAGCGCGGCGTCGAGATCGATGCGCGGTATCGCCAGCGTCGCGGGGTCGCGCGAGTCGGGTCCGGCGATGGCCGCCGTGATCAGCGCAGCGTCTTCGACGGTGCGAGTCAGAGGCCCGAGCGAGTCGAGCGTCGTCGCCAGCGGCACGACGCCGGCAAGACTGACGAGCCCGTAGGTCGGCTTCAATCCGGTGATGCCGGTCAGCGACGCCGGAATGCGGATCGAGCCGCCGGTGTCCGAACCGATGGCGGCCGGGACGAGACCCGCCGCCACGGCGACCGCCGAGCCGCTGCTCGATCCTCCCGCGACCCGATGCGTCGCGGTATCCCAGGGATTCCACGGCGCGCCCATCGGCTGATTGCGGCCCCAAGCGCCGAAGGCGAACTCGACCATGTGAGTTTTGCCCAGCGGGATCATCCCGGCGGCGATGAGTCGCTCGACCGCGGTTGCCGTGTCGTGCGCGACGCGCCCTCGCCATGTTGCCGATCCGGCGGTCGTGATGCGTCCCTTGATGTGCAAGAGGTCCTTTAGCGCGATCGGCAGGCCGTGCAACACGCCCCTCATCATGCCGGCTTGGCGCTCGAGATCGGCTGCATCGGCGCAGGCGAGCGCTTCCTCGCGATAAATCTCGACAAAGGCGTGAAGCCGCGCATCGAGCGCATCGATGCGTGAGAGACAGGCCTCGGCAATGCGTCGCGACGTCGTCTCGCCGCAATCGACGCGTCTGGAAAGCTCGGACAGCGGAAGAAACGGCAGAGTTTTGTTCATGGAGATTGCTGCAGCCGTCATCATAGCTGACCTCAATAGGGGAGCACTATGCTGCGGGCTATCTCCGCCGCACCGCGATGCTGAAGCTTGCCACCGATGCGACCGCCATCACCAGCAGAATCAGGAGCCACCCGAACGACGAGGTATCGGGCACCGCAAGCGGAGCAAAAGCGAACGGCGCAACCGCGCGCGCGAACAACGCCGGCGCGGCGAGATTGCCGAGGGTCGATCCGTAACCCGCGCGGCCGAAAAGTTCGGCCGGCACGGTGCCGCGCACGATGGTGACGACGCCGTTGCTGAAGCCGAACATTACGGCGAAGACCAGCGCAAGCGCGACTGAGCCGCGCTGCGCGATCAGCACGACCAGCGCGGCGACGAGCAGCCACAACGCGGCCATCCCGATGGTCCGCGACGAGAATCGCCTGCCGAACGAAAACTCGATGATGCGTCCGGTCACCTGCATCGGACCGAAGAACGACCCGACCCATACCGCGGTTTCCAGCGCAAGGCCCTTGCCTTGCAGCACCGTGATCAGATGTATCGTCAGCACCGACACGATGAAGCCGTTGAGGGCGAACGCAATCGCAAGCGCGATGAAGGCCCCGCGGCGCGACCGCATGGAAAGCGTGCCTGCCTCCGGCGTTGCGCCTGCTCTGCCCGATCCGTCCGGCGATGCCGGGCGTGGCACAAGCAGGAGATGCAGCGGCAGGCAGACTGCGACTTGCAACGCCGCGAAAAACATCATGGTATCGCGCCAGCCGAACCACTCCAGCCCTTTCAGCGATGTCGGCCAGAACACAGTGCTGGCGAGGCCCCCCATCAGCGTCAGTGCGGTCAGTGCTGTGCGATAGCGCGAACCGCTGTGCTGGCTTAGCGTGGCAAACGCCGCGTCGTACATGGTCAGCGCCATGGCGAAACCCGCGAGCGCCCACGCCGCATAGAGCGCAAACGGTGAGTAGACGCGGGCGATACAGAACAGCGCCACCGCGGCGGTCGCAGAGCCGAAGCTCATCACAGTGCGCCCGCCGTAGCGATCGATGGCGCGTCCCGCCAGTGGCGCGACCAGCGCAGACAGAAGCAGGCTCAGCGAATACGCGCCGAACAATGCCGCCGACGAGATGCCGAGCTCCTCGCGGATGCTCGCGCCAAGCACGGCAATCGAGTAATACAGCGTTCCCCAGGAAATGATCTGCGTGACGCCGAGCGCCGGCACCAGTCGCCAGACGGTCGACCGAGTCATGCGCCGATGTTACCGCGGCGAGAGGTATGCGGTGTCGCGTCTACGGTGACGCGCGCTCGGCGTCGATCCCACGCCAGAAGAGCGATGCGATCAGCGCGCCGGCCGATTGCGCGGCGACGAACGCCGCGACGTCGCTCGGGCGGATTCCTGAAAATGTCGGCGTCAACGCGCGGGCGATGGTCACCACGGGATTGGCAAACGATGTCGATGCCGTAAACCAATAGGCCGCGGCGATGTAGGCGCCGACCGCGGCGGCCAGCGCTACGATCCCGTAGCGGGCGCAGCCCAAGATGGTGACGACGAGGCCGAACGTTGCGGTGGCCTCGGCGAGCCACTGCGCCGGGCCGGTGCGAGCGTGCGCGGATGCAGTCCAGGGCGAGAGCTCGAACATGGCGTGTGCCCAGGCGACGCCGGCGAGCGCGCCAGCGAGTTGCGCGATTGCGTACGCCGCTGCGATGCGCGGCGGCAGCGCGCCACGCAACGCGAAAACGAACGAGACCAGCGGATTGAAATGTGCGCCCGACACGGGCGCGAAGATAAGGATCAGCGCGAACAGGCCGCAACCGGTGGCGGCGCTGTTGGCCAGGAGCGCAATCGCGCCGTTGCCGGCGGCCATCCGCTCGCCCATGATGCCGGAGCCGACAACGATTGCCACCAGCAGCGCGCTACCGAGGCCTTCGGCCGCAAGCCGCGACCGCAGCGATGCGGCATCCGCGGTCATGGATTCGATTTGCCCGCTTCCTGAAGCTTTTTCTGAAGCTCCTGCCGATCGAGCTTGTCCAGGGAGAGACGTGTCAGGATCTCGATGCGGTGCCGGAGTATCCGTTGTGTCAGGGCAAACGCGGCGCGCTTCTGCGCGTCGCTCCCCTGCGCTGCTGCCGGATCGGGGACACCCCAGTGCGCCGTCACCGGTTTGCCCGGCCAGATGGGACAGGTCTCGCCCGCCGCGTCATCGCACACGGTGATGACGGCGTCGATCGGCGGCGCACCTTGTTGCGCGAATTCGTCCCACGCCTTGCTGCGAAACCCTTCGGTCGCGATTCCGGCGCCGGCGAGTTGCTCGAGCGCCAGCGGATTCACCCTGCCGATCGGATGGCTGCCCGCGCTGTACGCGCGAAACCTGCCTTTTCCGAGCGCATTGAGGAGACCTTCGGCGAGGATGCTGCGGGCGGAATTGCCCGTGCACAGGAATAGCACGCTGTAGGGTCCGCGCGCAGCGCTCATGACGGGCTTCAGCCGGTAGCGCAGCACCCGCCGCGGTTGCCGCCGACGCCCTCGCTCACCGTGGCGAGCGATGCGCAGCAGC
Organism: Betaproteobacteria bacterium; assembly: GCA_005889025.1. Lineage (GTDB taxonomy): Bacteria > Pseudomonadota > Gammaproteobacteria > Burkholderiales > Casimicrobiaceae > PALSA-1003. The sequence continues at coordinate 618 of VBCZ01000244.1, read as the reverse complement.
CGCCCGCTTCGGTCGCTCCTGGCGATGCGCCGCACGCCGAGGCGGTGTCGGGATCGCCGGCCTCGCCGAAGTAGCGAATCTCGCCCAGCGTGTGATATCCCTCCCAGGCGATGCCCTGCGGGTCCGTGACCCAGTGTTTGTCGCCATGGGCATAGCAGCAGTTCGCGCCGGGCTCGTCCTGCAGCGTCGCGTGGTCGGCCGCGGAGAAGTTGGCGCGAATGGCCGCGAGCTCTTCGGCGTCCTCCGCCTGCAGCCCGAGGTGGTTGACGCCCGCGCGGCCGCCGCGTGCCGAGATCGCAAAGTTGAGCCGCGGATCGTCGACCATCCACTTGGCGTAGTCGGGCTTGCGCACGGTGGGCTCGGCGCCGAACAAGCGCGAATAAAAACCGATGCTTTGCTCCAGGTTCTCGACCCCGAGGTGAACGTGAAATCGTTTCATGCGGATCTCCTTTTCGGCGTAGGCGGGCGGCGCTTGCCGGCGTTGGCGCGGCCAGGTTTGGGCGGCGCGCAAGCCGGCGCGCATGTGCTCGCGCGGCAGCAGTTTTCGGTGAGGTAGGCAACGAGCCCATTCATCGCGGCGTAGTCGGCGCGGTAATAAATGAATCTTCCATTCTGTCG
>VBCZ01000242.1 GCA_005889025.1 Betaproteobacteria bacterium | reverse complement strand
GTCGCCGCTCGAGTCGCCGGGTCAGACGACGTACGCGGTGAAGATTCCTGCCGCCGCCAATCGTACCTACTGGATCGAGTATCGGCAGCCGATCGGCTTCGACATCGGCATGGCGAGCTACCCGAACAACGGGGCGCAGATCCGCGTCACCTCGCCGTTTCAGTTTCCGTGTACCAACTGTGGAGGCGACGATACGGAAATACTCGACATGACGCTCGGTACCCCCGGCAACTTCGGCGATGCGGCACTGCTCGTCGGGCAGACCTACACAGACAGCACCTACGGCATCAGCGTCCAGGTCCTTTCGGCGACGGCAAGTGCGCTGACCTTGTCCGTCTCGGCGCCTGGCGGCACTGCCGCCACCACGACTACGCTCACGAGCTCGGCCAATCCGTCGACGGTCGGCGTCAACGTGACCTTTACCGCGACTGTCAATGGCAATGCGCCGACCGGCAGCGTGAACTTCAAGGACGGCGGGGCATCCATCAGTGGCTGCGCCGCTGCCACCGTCACCGGCGGTGGTAATTCACGGACAGCGGCGTGCACGACCAGCAGCCTTTCGCTTGGCGCACACAGTGTGGTCGCAAGCTACAGCGGCGACGCGGCAAATACCTCGTCGAATAGCATTGCGCTGTCGCAGCTTGTCAATCCTTCGGCACAAACCAATGTCGCTCTTGCCAGCAATGGGGGCGTGGCGAGCGCGTCGAGCACCTACAGCAACGCCTTCCCGGTGAGTCCGATCAACAACAATGAACGCGCCGGCATCAACTGGGGCAATGGTGGCGGCTGGGCCGACGCCACCGCCAATAATTTCCCTGATTGGGTCCAGATCAACTTCAGCGGCAGCAAAACCATCGATCACGTCGTCGTCTATACGGTGCAGGATAATTGGCAAAGTCCGGTCGAACCGACCGACACCATGACATTCACCACGTGGGGATTGACTGACTTCACCGTGCAGGGTTGGAACGGCTCTGCTTGGGTCACCCTGGGCACAGTCAGCGGCAACAACCTGGTCAAGCGTACCGTCTATTTCACGGCCTATACCACCGATCGCATTCGCATCAACGTCACCAATGCACTCAATGCCTACTCCCGCATCACCGAGGTCGAGGCTTGGGGCAATTAAGGGCTCGGCAGGATTTCGGCTTACCCAACCAGCGTTAAGGTGCGCGGGCTTCGGCTGGACTAAGTGGGAGCTTAACGTGCCGTGCCGCCCCGCAGATTGTCGTTCTTCTAGCGGGTGAAAAGCAACCAGGCTCAGACAGCTTGTGCGTCGAACAGAAACGTGTACTGCGAACAGCCAGAGCCGAGTATGCCGATGCGCACACCACTGGGTATGAACACCGTCTGCCTGAACCCGCGAGCTCGCAAAAACCCCTGAACTTCGGAGGGTCGCGCAGACTGATAGGGGTAGCCTCCCATCCAGTCGTGCAGGTCGTGATAATAGTCCATGCCGCGATGCGAATCGTAACCGGCGATCCACTTAGAGAAGGAACGACCGGCAAGCACGCACTTAAGCCGGAACAGCGCCATGTATACGGCGCGGGCGCGTCGTTGGCTGATCTTGGGCGCCTTGCTATACCAAGCCTTCTCCAATCGCCAAAAGCCGCAAAATGGTGTCTTGTCGTAGAGTCCCAAGACTATTCGACCACCCGGTCGAACAAGATCAGCTGCCTTTGCCACTGCACGCCACATGTCTCCTGTGTGATGCAACACTCCCCACGAGTAGACGATATCAAATTGCCCGAACGTCACCGGGTTAAGGTCGAAAACACTGACTTGCTTTGGAACTACTCCGGAAAAACCATGCGAGGCCAGCACCGAGTGGGTGGCTTTGACTGAAGCCGGGTCAATATCGATGGCCGTGACCTTAGCTCCCAGAATGCTCGCAGCAAGGCTGTGAACGCCGCTACCGCTGCCAATGTCAAGGAACGTCTCGCCGGCGCAACCATCTGGGAGCAACTCGCGCAGACCGGCAACTGCGTGGCGGATGTGTCCCTCTGCAATGGTGCGCGCGTAGCTTTGCCAGTTGTCGCCAAATCGGAAATGAGTCTCAAGGTCTTCGAGGTTCATGCGCGGCTTTGCGGATGACTCTTGACCCGAGTTATTTTTTTGACCAGCAGAAAGTGTCAAATTTTTGTACCGCGGTTCGATCAGTGAAGCGGATCAGCTTCCTACATTTTGATGCTATCTTTGACCCGAAGCCAGCGAGGACTTTGGCGATTAGCTTGAAACCGCGCAACACTACGTTAGCGGGTCTCGAAAGCGTAACCCTACATTTCCGTCGCGCGTCGCCCGACAGGGGCTACTTGCCCGCGGACGAGAGTTTGGAACGATTGTAGACGCACCCCCGCCTCTTTGGGGGATGCGCACTCGAAGGGTGCCTGACGATGACCTACTTTCGCATGGGTAATCCACACTATCATCGGCGCGCCGCCGTTTCACGGTCCTGTTCGGGATGGGAAGGCGTGGTTCCAACGGGCTGTGGTCGTCAGGCTTTGAACCGGCCGGCAGTTGTCAGTCAAAAGAACCTCACAACGGCCGATGGGGAAGAAGTAAAGCAGGTCAGATTGTTTCGGTCACCTGGCGAGCGCCGGCTGACTTTTGAATCGCAAACACCGTAACTGCGCTTCGACCGCCAACTGCCGACCGACTATTGTCGACTGCTTGGCGCGCGTCAGCGCGTAATGTTATGGAGTCAAGCCTCACGGGCTATTAGTATCGGTTAGCTCAAGGCGTTGCCGCCCTTCCACACCCGACCTATCAACGTGGTGGTCTGCCACGACCCTTCAGGGGAGTACCAGCTTCAAGAGCTCTGCATATGCTCAAGCGTGACCAAGATGTCATCAGGTACCGCGTCGACGTTGTGCATGTCGACGGACTACTGACTCTTGGCCGCGTGAGGCGCAGAGCGCTT
>VBCZ01000243.1 GCA_005889025.1 Betaproteobacteria bacterium | reverse complement strand
AGGCGGTCCCTTCCCCCTCGAGGGGGGAAGGACAGGATGGGGGTGGCGAACCGCCCGCAGGATCGCCTCCGCGACGCCGGCGACATTCTGCGTCACCTCGTTGTTCCATATGCGAATCACTTGAAATCCCTGCTCGGTCAGCCATCTGTCGCGAGCGGCATCATAGTTGCGCTGAGCATCGTGTTGCCCGCCGTCGAGTTCACGATGATTCGTGCTTCCAGACAAACAAAGTCGACGATGTAGCGACCGATCGCGAACTGGCGTCGAAAGCGTAAGCTGTCCAGTTGTCGAAGTCTCAGTGCGCGCCATAGCTTTCGTTCTGCATTGGTCATGGACGCGCGGAGATTTCGCGAGCGTTCGCGCTGCGATATGGTCAAGCGCATGGCATGCTACACCCCCACCCCAGCCCTCCCCCATCAAGGGGGAGGGAGTGTCAGTGGATTTCCGAGGTCCTCTCCCGCCAAGAGGTAGAGAGATCAGCGGATTTCCCAGGCCCTCTCCGGTCAAGAGGGAGATCAGTGGATTTCCGGTTCAGCCGTAGGCGCCGTTCCCTCGAGGAAATCGAAATCGCAGCCTTGATCGGCTTGCGTGATGTGCTGCTGGTAAAGCGCGCCGTAACCGCGCTCGAAACGAGGCGCAGGCTTTTTCCAGCTGGCGCGACGGCGCGCGAGATCGGCGTCGTCGACCTTGAGCTGCAGGCTGCGCTTTTCGACGTCGAGCTCGATGAGATCGCCATCGCGGACGAAAGCAAGCGGCCCGCCGACAAAAGACTCGGGCGCGACATGCAGCACGCACGCGCCATAGCTCGTGCCGCTCATCCGCGCGTCGGAAATGCGCAACATGTCGCGCACGCCTTGCGCAAGAATCTTCTTCGGTATGGGGAGCTGACCCCACTCGGGCATGCCCGGCGCACCGAGCGGACCGGCGTTTTGCAACACCAGCACCGAATCCGGCGTGACATCCAGGGTCGGGTCGTCGATGCGCGCCGCCATATCGTTGTAATCGGAAAAAACGACCGCGGGACCGGTATGCTTGAGAAGCCGTTCTTCGGCCGCGGCGGGCTTGATCACCGCGCCGTCGGGCGCGAGGTTACCGCGCAGGACGGCGAGGCTGCCGCTGCCGACGAGCGCTTTATCGCGTTCCAGGATCACATCGCGATTGAAAACCTCGGCGCCGGCAACATTTTCTCCCAGCGTTCGCCCGTTGACCGTTCTCGCGTCGAGATCGAGCAGATCGTCTATCTCGGAGAGCAACGCGCGCAATCCGCCGGCATAGAAAAAATCCTCCATAAGATATTTCCCCGCCGGCCGGATGTTGGCGATAAGCGGAGTGTTCCGGGACAATGCGTCGAAGCGGTCGAGCGCCAACGCAACGCCTGCGCGGCGGGCGACAGCGACGAGGTGTACTACCGCGTTGGTCGATCCGCCGAGCGCGAGCACTGTCGTGATGGCGTTGTCGACGCTCTTCGAGGTCAGAAAATCGCGCGGCTTCAAGTCTTCCCAAACCATTTCCACGATGCGCCGGCCCGTCTCGGCGGCCATCCGCCCGTGTCGCGAGTCGGCCGCGGGAATCGATGCCGCCCCGGGCAGCGTGAAGCCAAGTGCTTCCGCCGCCGACGTCATGGTAGACGCCGTTCCCATGGTCATGCAGTGGCCCGGAGAGCGAGCGATGCCGTCCTCGATCTCCAGCCATTGCTTGTCGGTAATATTGCCCGCACGCTTTTCCGCCCAATACTTCCAGACGTCCGATCCGCTTCCCAGCGTCTGATCGCGCCAGTGGCCGCGGAGCATCGGTCCTGCCGGCATGAAGATCGCCGGAAGATTCATGCTGATCGCACCCATCAATAGCGCCGGCGTGGTCTTGTCGCATCCACCCATCAATACGGCACCGTCGACGGGATACGAGCGGAGCAGCTCTTCGGTTTCCATCGCAAGCAGATTTCGATACAGCATCGTGGTCGGCTTCTGAAACACCTCGGCGAGCGCGATTGCCGGCATCTCGAGAGGGAAGCCACCGGCCTGCAGCACGCCGCGCTTGACCTCTTCGGCGCGCTGCCGAAAATGCGAATGACACGCGTTGATGTCGCTCCACGTGTTAATGATCGCGATGATAGGCTTGCCGAGATAGTCGGCGCGCGAGTAGCCCATCTGCGCGGTCCGCGAATGGTGGCCGAACTGCCGCATGTCATTGGATCCGTACCACCGATGCGAGCGAAGCTCTTCGGGCGTCTTTCGTTGAGTCATGAAGGCTCCACATCGTGCGCAGGCAGGGTTCGCGCCGCGTCGCGCAGACTCGCCAACTGCCCGCCGCCGAGGTCGGCCGCGGTGACGGCGCTCTTTTTCAAAGAAAGTCTCCCGTGGACATGAGGGAAGCTTGGAGTCCGCGCGAAAGCCCGACGCGTCGCGCCATTATAGCGGCAGGAACCGTCGCGTCCTCGCGAGAGTCCAAGCTGCGACAAGGCGGAGTGTCGAGCGTCCCGAATGCGCTATGCTGTTCCTCCCGCCAGGCAGCGCTGTCGCGCAGTTCGCGCGGGAGGAGGCAGCCATGATCCACGGATCGATTCCCGAATGCTTCAGGTGCGCGATCATCGTCGCGTTTATTGCGTGCGTAGCCGTTTCGCCCGTGGATCGCGCGCAAGCTGCGGGCGCCACTCCGAATAGCGATGCGGATGCGTACTTCGCCGCGATCGTAAAGGTCCAGGTCCGCGCTCTTCCCGACGCACGCAGCACGGCAACGCTGGGCGCGGAGCGCGAGGGCACCGGCACGGTAATCGATGAAGGCGGGCTGGTGCTGACGGTAGGCTATCTGATCGTTGAAGCCGACGAAGTGAACATCGTCGACGATCATGGTCGATCGCTGCCGGCAAAAGTGGTCGCCTACGATCACACGACAGGTCTGGGGCTGATTCGACCGATTCCGCGGCTGAGCGTGGCGCCGATCAAGTTGGGCGATTCGAGCAAACTCGCCCAAACCGATCCAGTGCTCGTTGTCAATCATGCGGGGTTGAGCGAAGCGACGCGTGCGCTCGTCGTATCGCGTCGAAGCTTTTCCGGAAGCTGGGAATACTTGCTCGACCATGCGATCTACACAGTCGGTTCACTGATCGTTCGAGAAGCGGCCGAAGGCGACATCCATCTGCCCGGAAATATGTTCATTCCGGTCGAAGAATTGAAGCCGATTCTCGCGGACCTCGTCAAAAACGGCCGGCGCGCCGGCCCGGCGCGTCCATGGCTCGGCGTTTCTGCTGAAGAAGTGCAAGGCCGACTCGTCGTTACTCGAGTCTCGCCGGAAGGGCCCGCCGATCGCGCAGGCGTTCAATCCGGCGACATCATATTGGCGGTTGCTGGCGAAGGTGTTCGCTCGCAGGAGGAGTTCTATCGCAAGGTATGGGGACGCGGAGCAGCCGGCAGCGCAATCCCGTTGCGCGTGCTGCAAGGGATCGACGTGCGCGACATCGACGTGCGATCGATCGATCGCGTCGACTATTTCCGCAAGAAACCGAACCTGTAATAGCACGCGATGCGTCCTGGCATCGCCTGCGACGCCCAAGTACAATGCGCGCTGTCTGCGCGCCCGCACGACTCGCTCAAGACGATGCCCGCGCATGCTGCTTTACGCCTTCACGATTTTTGTCAGCGCATTTCTGCTCTTCCTGGTTCAACCGGTCATGGCGAAGCAGATCCTGCCGTGGTTTGGCGGATCGGCAACTGTATGGACCACGTGCCTCGTATTTTTCCAGGCAGTCCTGTTGCTCGGATACGCGTATGCGGACGGGGCCGTGCGAAGCTTGTCAATAAAGGCGCAAGTACGACTGCATACCGGTCTGCTCGCGTTGAGCTGCCTGGTCCTGCCGATCGTTCCCGGCGCTCAATGGAAGCCGCTCGGCACGGAAAATCCCACGCTGCTCATCCTGGGCTTGCTCGGAGCAACGATCGGTCTGCCTTATCTCCTGTTATCGACGACGAGCCCATTGCTGCAGGCGTGGTTTGCGCAGCGCTTCCCCGGAAGAAGCCCTTATCGACTTTTTGCTCTGTCCAATCTCGCGTCGATGCTCGCGCTGGTCGGTTATCCCTTCCTCCTCGAACCCTGGGTTCCTACTCGAGCGCAGTCGCTCTGCTGGTCGGCGGCTTACGTCGTATTCGTGCTGCTATGCATGGGGTGCGGATGGTTCAGCTTGCGAGCGGCATCTTCGTTGCCGCGCGTTGCCGCGATCGCAACATCGGATGCCGGGACAGCGCCGACACCTGGTCGCCAGCTGCTGTGGGGGATGCTGGCGGCAACGAGCTCGTTCCTCCTCCTGGCCGTCTCGAATCACATTTGCCAGAATATCTCGGCGATCCCGTTGCTCTGGGTTGTTCCGCTCTCGATTTATCTCATCACATTCATTCTGTGCTTCGAGGGCAGAGGGTGGTACCAGCGCGACTTGTTCGCGGCCATGCTCGCGGCTGCGCTGGGCGTCATGGGATGGACGCTTGCCGACCGCAGCCTCACGCATGAACTCAGGCTGCAGATCGGAGTGTTTTGCTTGGGGCTATTCATTGCCTGCATGTTTTGTCATGGCGAGCTCGCGCGGCTCAAGCCGGCGCCGCGCTATTTGACGCGCTTTTACCTCATGATCTCCGCGGGTGGCGCGGTGGGCGCGGCTTTGGTGGGATTACTCGCGCCTGTCGTGCTGCCGGCGTATTTCGAGCTGGCCTTCGGGCTGGCTGCGTGCGCGGCCTTGCTGCTGGTCCAGATGCGCAGGAATCATGTCGTGTTCGTCACCCTTTCCGGACTGTCGCTGCTCTTCACGCTGGGCGCGACGGCGTGGAGCATCCAAGAGTTCTACGATTCGACGCTGCTTGCGACAAGGAACTTCTATGGCGTGCTGCGAGTACAGGAATTCGGGGGAGACACTGCCAGCCGGCATCGGTCGCTGATCCACGGGACGATCCTTCATGGAACGCAGTATCTTTTGCCCAAGCTCACGCATCGGCCGACCACGTACTACACCCCGACATCGGGAATAGGCAGGGCGATTGAATCACTGCATCCGAGCATTACACCGTTGAGGATCGGTGTGATCGGGCTGGGAACTGGCACGCTTGCGGTCTATGGGAGCAAGGGCGACCTTTACCGGTTCTACGACATCAATCCTGCGGTAATCGGAATCGCCAATCGGGATTTCAGCTATATCAGAGACAGCGATGCCACCGTGGAAACCTCGCTCGGCGATGCTCGGCTCAGTCTGGAGCGCGAAAAGCCGCAGGGCTTCGACGTGCTCGCGATCGACGCCTTCTCCAGCGACGCCATTCCGGTGCATTTGCTGACGTCCGAAGCACTCGAAATCTACCGCAGGCACGTCAAGCCCGGAGGGATCATCGCCTTTCACGTCACCAATCGCTTTCTCAACCTCATTCCGGTTGTGCAGCGCCTGGCGGAAGCGCAGCAGCTTTTTGCCGTGCTCGTCTCGGATGACGGCGACGACTCGATGGCGAGCCGAAGCGACTGGGTGTTGCTGTCCGACAACGCGGCATCGCTGCAAGCCTCGCAGATCGCGTGCGCGGTGAGTCCGATCGATGCGCGTTCCGAGTGGAGCGCGCGGACGGACGACTTCAACAAGATCGTGCAGGTGATAAAGTAGCGCCAACGCATCATGCGCGAGGCGCGGGCGCTGTCGTTTACTCAATGAACGCACCTGATTTTCACTCCTTGCGGGCGTATCCGGACGCTCGCGCAATCGAAATCATCGATCAGACGCAGCTGCCGCACAAGCGCGTAACGTTGCGCCTGACCGATGTTCGGGAAGCGGCGCATGCCATCAGAACCATGCAAGTGCGCGGCGCGCCGCTCATCGGGGCTACCGCGGCGTATGGCCTGGCGATGGCGCTCTCCGCCGATGCTTCTACCGACGCGCTGCGGGCGGCGTACGACCGTAGCGCCGCTGGCTCCTTCGTTGCGTAGCGATGCTGCCTGGCGCGAGGCCGCGCTCATCGCCGGCGAAGACATGGACACGAATCGCGCCATCGGAGATCACGGTCTTCGCCTGATCGAAAGCCTTGCCGGGAAGCTCCGCCGAACGGTGCAGATCATGACGCACTGCAACGCCGGCGCGCTGGCGACGCTCGGGTGGGGCACAGCCACGGCACCCATCTACCGCGCACATGATCTGGGAATTCCGATGCACGTCTGGGTGAGCGAGACCAGGCCGCGGCTGCAGGGCGCCAAGCTCACCGCTTGGGAATTGCGTGAGCGCGGCGTGCCGCATACGCTCATCGTCGACGCCGCAGGTGCGAGCTTGATGCAACAACGCCGCGTCGATCTCGTGCTCGTCGGCGCTGACCGTGTCGCGGTCAACGGCGACGTCTGCAACAAGATCGGCACCTACGAGAAGGCGCTGGCGGCGAGCGACAACGGTGTACCGATGTACGCAGCCGTGCCGTCGCCGACGATCGACTGGACCGTGGCCGACGGATCGAGCATTCCGATCGAGGAAAGGGCTGCGTCGGAAGTGCTCGGCGACGACGAAAGCAATCCGAGCGCTCCGTGCGGCACCGCTGTCATGAATCAGGCGTTCGACGTGACGCCTGCGCGGTTGCTGACCGGTCTGATCACCGAACGCGGTATCTGCGCGGCAAGTGCATCGGGACTTGCCGCGTTGTTTCCGGAGCACCGCCGGTGAGCGAGACCTCGCTGCGTGCAGACATCATTTTGTGCGCGCAGAGAATGAATGCATTGCGCATCAATCGCGGCACGTCCGGGAATGTCAGCGCGAGAATCGGAGGCGGATTCCTGATTACGCCGACGGCGTTTGCCTACGATGCCTTGCATGCGGAGGACATCGTCGAGATGACGCTGGACGGGGGGACACGGGGAACGCGCAGGCCATCGTCCGAGTGGCGGTTTCATCGGGACATTTACGCAGCACGGCCGGAGGTCGGGGCGATCGTGCATGCGCATTCGCCCTTCGCGACCACGCTTTCCTGCCTCGGCCGCGGGATTCCAGCCTTTCACTACATGGTGGCCGTCGCCGGAGGCGATGACATTCGTTGCGCCGCGTACGCGACATTTGGCACCCAGCAGCTTTCGGATCGAGTGCTTACGGCAATACAAGACCGCAAGGCGTGCTTGATGGCGAATCACGGCATGATCGCGGTGGGGGGATCGTTGGACGAAGCGCTTGCGCTCGCGATAGAGGTGGAGGCGCTCGCCGAGCAATACGCGCGCGCGCTGCAGATCGGGCAACCGAATCTGCTTAGTGCAGACGAGATGCGGCGAGTGCTTGAAAGTTTCCAAACATACCGCGGGCAGAGCGCTGGATAGTTTAGTTCGAGCGATCTATCCGGACGGAGTTTGCCATGATTGCTTCGCGCGACCAGCGACCCGCACCCTATCCGCCTCATCTCCGACCCCAATCTCGTCCAACGATATGCTCGGACGTCGATATTATTTACAGATGGCTAGAGCCGGCTCGGCCTACGGCGCCATTTTGGCAACGTTGGGGTAACAGTTGTCCGACGCGCCAAGTACCCGACGCCCGGCATGATAGCGACAACAACGCGTCACCGCTTCATGTTTCCATGGCGCGAAGCACGAAGACGAAGATCTTCCATGGCCGCTTGTGCGGGATTTACCTTACGTCGCACCGGCTCGCTATCCTCGAGCCTCGTCGCTAAAGGTTCAAGCTTGGGGCAGCGCTCCGGCTCGAGCGGTCATGTGCGACCTCGGAATGCTCGCTTCCGTCGGAGCGAGTTCAACTTGTCCTCATCTCGCTGTCGCCAACAAATCCCCGTTTTGGGCCGTTTCGTTGCAAGTTGCGCGCGCAACTTGACCGTTTCTTGCATGCCTCGGAGCAGAACAGCTAATGTAGCTTCTCGAGCCTGGATATGCTATTAGCATAGCCAAGATACGTTCGCACGAGACATTTTTGGTCGGTTTGAGTTGCCTTAACTCTAG
>VBCZ01000241.1 GCA_005889025.1 Betaproteobacteria bacterium | reverse complement strand
CGAGATCATGACCTTGAGTCCCGGTGGCCGCCTCTACAAGGCGCTGGTCGAGACCAGGAAGGCGAGTGTCGTCGACGATTTCAACTATGTCGGGCACGACCCCGGCTTTGCCATGTTCCTGGCTCAGGTTCCTGACAAGGATCCGATCGACGCCGCGCGCGAAGCGATGCTGCGGACGATCGAGAACGTCAAGGCACAGCCGATCACCAGCGAGGAGCTCGATCGCGTGCGAGCCAAGGCGCTCAAGGCCATCGAGCAAACCATCAACGATCCGCAGCGTCTCGGCGTCGCGCTGTCGGGGTCGATCGCCGCCGGCGACTGGCGGCTGTTCTTCCTGCGCCGCGACCGCTGGCGCATGCTCAAGCCCGCCGATGTCGATCGGGTGGCCGCCGCGTACTTCAAACCCGCGAACCGGACGGCAGGCGCCTTCATCCCCGACCCCAAGCCGGATCGGTCTCCGGTTCCGCCGGTAGCCGACGTCGCGGCGATGGTCAAGGACTACAAGGGCGACCCGGCCGTTGCCGCCGGAGAAGCGTTCGACGCGACGCCCGCGAATCTCGACGCGCGCACCCAACGATTGACGCTCGCCAACGGAATGAAGGTCGCGCTGCTGCCGAAAAAAACGCGCGGAGCGACCGTGCATTTCTCGCTGCGACTGCATTACGGCGATGCCGCTTCCATCGCCGGCAAGGCCGCCGAGGCACAGCTGACCGCCGGCATGTTGATGCGAGGCACGTCCAGGCACAGCCGGCAGGAGATCGAGGACCTGCTGGATCGGATGCGGGCGTCGCTTTCGATCGGCGGCGGACAGACTTCGGCGACCGCCAGCGGCCAGACGGTGCGCGCAAACCTGGGACCGACGCTGGATCTCGTCGCAGAAATCCTGCGTCAACCGTCGTTCCCGGCGGCCGAGCTCGAGACGCTCAGGCGCGCCGACATCGCGGGGCTCGACCAGGGACGCTCGGACCCGCGCTCGATAGCGATACGCACGCTGAACCGCTACGACAATCCCTATCCTCGCGGCGACGATCGCTATACACCGACCTTCGACGAGGAAATCGGCGACCTGCAGGCGCCGGACGTCGAGGCGCTGAAGCGCTTTTACAGCCAGTTCTATGGCGCATCCGCCGCCGAGATCGGCATCGTCGGCGATTTCGATCCCGCCGAGGTCAAGTCGCAGCTCGAGCGGCTTCTCGGAAGCTGGTCCGCACAGGCGTCGTTTACGCGTGTGCCACGGCCGCTCGCCGTCAAGCGTCCGGTCGCAATCCCGATCGAGACGCCCGACAAAGCCAACGCGTTCCTGACCGCGCAGACGTCGTTCGCGATGAACGACAAGGACGCCGACTATCCTGCGATCCTTCTCGCCGATTACATGTTCGGCGGGTCGACCAACTCGAGGCTTTGGAATCGTATCCGCCAGAAGGACGGTTTGAGCTACGGCATCGGAACCTCCCTGCGCCCCAGCAGTTTCGAGCCGAACACGACTCTTTCGATCAGCGCGATTTTCGCTCCGGAGAATGTCTCCCGTCTGCGCAGCGGCGTGCAGGAAGAAGTCGAGCGCGTGGTGCGCGACGGCTTTAGCGAGCGGGAAGTCGCCGATGCCAAGCGCGCGTTGCTGCAGGAGCGCAGGCTCGCGCGAAGCCGGGATGCCGCGCTCGCCGCAGCGCTGACGGAGCAGGCCTATGTCGGGCGAACATTCGCCTACTCAGGCGAGGTCGACCAGGCGATCGAGGCGCTTACACCGGAGCAGGTCACCGATGCTTTCAGGAGACGCCTGAAAGCGGACGCTTTCGCGTTCGTGTTTGCCGGCGATTTCGCCAAAACGAAGAAATGACCTAAGGCCGCTTGTATGCGCGGATTGTCCTAACAGGCTGTTGAAAATTGTGATCGACCATTCGAAATCTTGTCATTCCGGCCCCTGACGAGGTGACACAACAGTCGTCGCCCTGGCGAACGACATTAATCATTTTCAACAACCTGCGAAGCGTCCGAGCGCGAGGGTTTCGCGTACCCGTCGCCGGCTACCTAACCCACTATCCGCTTGAGCGCCTCGGCGATTCCCGGCGCGCAGGCGAGCACGGGCGCCGGCTTGAGCAATCCCTCGGGGCCGGGAAACGGCGCTGCATAGCCACCGGCTTCTTCAACCAGCAGCACCCCCGCAAGCGCGTCCCAGGCGTTCAACGACAGCTCGATGAACGCGTCGAAGCGGCCGGCTGCCACGTGCGCGAGCTGAAGCGCGCCCGCGCCCATGTTGCGCACCGCCGAGCCTTCGTCCATGAGCGCCTGCCGCACGGCGATGTATTTGGGCTCCGGGAAGCGATCGTGATGACCCAGCGCGATAAACGCGCGCCTGAGCGATGCGCACTCCGCAACCCTGATCCGCTCCTCGCCGTCCACGTTATCGCGCCAGGCGCCGTGCCCTCAGCGCGCGTGAAAGAGCTCATCGTGCTCGGGGTCGAACACCACACCGATCTCGCGCCTGCCTTTTTCGACGTAGGCGATCGAGACACAATAGTAGCGGGCGCCGCGCAGGAAGTTGTGCGTGCCGTCGACCGGGTCGATCACCCAGACGCGATCTTCACTGGCGGTAAACGACGACGCCGATTCTTCGCCCAGAAGCGCGTCCGACGGGAATTCCCGCCTCAGCTCGTCGAAGATCAGCTGCTCGACCGTTCGATCCGCCTGGGTCACATAATTCTGTGCGCCCTTCGCCTCGATGGCGAGCGAGCGGCGACGAATGAAGAAATCGTGCGCCAGCTCTCCTGCCTTGCGGGCGATTTTCTGCGCGACGATGTAACGCGAAGTGATTGAAGCCATTTCCTCGTTCGAGTCCCGGAGATCCTGCGGTATTTCAAACGTGACGAGTCAGCACAATAGCTCGGAACTCAACCTGACCCCATTATCGCACTTGCCGAGCAAGGCAAACTCCGCGAGAATTTCATCTGCACGCGCCGCAGACTGCCACGCACGCGAGTGATCGCCGGGTCCACGTGCAGATTCCGGCCTGATCGCATCCGGAAACCTTTCGAGCCTCGTCGGCCGCGCGTCTACTCAATGCAAAACCGCACCCGCTTCGCAGCAGATCGAACGCTGGACATGATCTGCCTCGGCCGCTTTGCGGTCGACTTCTACGCCCAGCAGATCGGTGCGCGGTTGGAGGATGTGACGAGCTTCGCCAAGTATCTCGGCGGTTCGTCTGCCAACACCGCGTTCGGATGCGCGCGCCTGGGCCTCAAGGCGGCGCTGATCTCGCGCGTCGGCGACGACGGGCTCGGACGATTCCTGGTCGAGACGATCGCGCGCGAAGGGTGCGACGTCAGCCACGTCGGCGTCGATTCGTCCCGGCTTACCGGCGCCGTCGTGCTGGGGATCAAGGACAAGGATACTTTCCCGCTCATCTTCCTTCGCGAGAATTGCGCCGACATGGCGATTGCGGAGCGCGACGTCGAGGAATCCTTCATAGCGCAAGGCCGCGCATTGCTGATCACGGGAACGCACTTCTCCACCGAGTACATCGATCGCATCAGCAATCTCGCGCTCGACCATGCGCGCAAGCACGACGTGCGCACCGTCCTCGACATCGACTATCGTCCCGTGCTTTGGGGGCTCACCAAGCGAGGTGACGGGGAAACGCGCTACGTTCGCTCCGAAAGCGTCACCGAGCATCTGCGGCGCATTCTGCCCAAGATCGATCTTCTGGTCGGGACAATCGAAGAATTCAACATCGCCGGCGGAAGCACCGACATCATGGAGTCCTTGCAGGCGGTCCGCGAGTACACCGACGCCACGCTCCTGGTCAAGCGCGGCCCCCTGGGGTGCGCGGTCATCGACGGCGGGATTCCCGCTTCGCTCGATGACGCGTTCAACGGCCGCGGCGTCCAGGTCGACGTGTTGAATGTTCTGGGCGCAGGCGACGCGTTTTCGGCAGGCTTCCTCTCGGGATGGGTGCATGGCGAGGACTACGAAGCCTGCTGCCGCTACGCAAATGCCTGCGGCGCGCTGGTCGTCTCGCGCCACGGTTGCGCACCGGCGATGCCAACGCGTGTTGAGCTCGATTACTTCATTGCCAATGCCAACCGAATCCCGCGCCCCGACCAGGACGCCGCGCTCACGCGCCTGCATCGCGTTACCGCGCCGCGCATGCCGCGCAGTGAGCTGTTTGCATTCGCGTTCGACCATCGCAACCAGTTTTTCGAGCTCGCGCAGGCCGCGGGCGCGAACGAGGCGCGGATCGGAGAGCTGAAAAGGCTTTTCGTCGAAGCGGTGGCGCAAACCGAGCAGGCGCTCTCGCTTTCCGGCAGGATCGGCTTGCTGTGCGACGACCGCTACGGTCAGAGCGCGCTCAACGCAGCCACCGGCCGCGGCTGGTGGATTGCCCGTCCCGTGGAGCTCCCCGGCTCGTATCCGCTGGAATTCGATCGGGGCCGCTCCGTGGGAACGCAGCTCATCGGCTGGCCGCAGGAGCACGTCGTGAAGTGCCTGGTGAAGTATCACCCGGACGACGCCATCGAAACCCGGCTGGAGCAGGAAGCGCAGATGCGCTCGCTCTACGACGCAGTGCAGGCGAGCGGACATGAGCTGCTGCTCGAGATCATTCCGCCGAAGGAGCTGCCTCGTGCGGACGACACCGTCCATCGGGCGCTCGAGCGGCTCTACAACCTCGGCATCTATCCTGAATGGTGGAAGCTCGAGCCGATGCGCGGGTCGCAGTGGCAGGCGATCGACGCTCTGCTTGCGGAGCGCGATCCCTATTGTCGTGGCGTCGTGCTGCTGGGTCAGGCGGCAGGCATGGACGAGCTTCGTGTCGGATTTCGCGAGGCGCGCGCAAGCCGGACCTGCCGTGGTTTCGCCGTCGGCCGCACTATTTTTCAGGAGCCTTCGCAGCGCTGGCTTGGCGGCGACATCGACGACGACACGCTGATTCGGGAAACGCGAGCGATCTTCGAGGCGCTGATCGGCGCATGGCGCGAAATGCGCAGCGCCCGCGTGTCGCAGGGAGTGACCGCGTGAGGACAGTTCGGCTTACCGCCGCGCAGGCGCTGGTTCGCTACCTCGCGGCCCTGCGCACCGAGGATGACGCGACGCCGCTCTTCGGCGGGGTATTCGCGATCTTCGGCCACGGCAACGTCGCCGGCATCGGCGAGGCGCTGTACCGTCACAGACGCGAGCTGCCGACGTATCGCGCGCACAACGAGCAGGCGATGGCGCACGCTGCGATAGCCTACGCGAAAGCGCATTTCCGCCGCCGCATGATGGCGTGCACCACGTCGATCGGCCCCGGGGCGACCAATCTGCTGACCGCGGCCGCGCTTGCGCACGTGAACCGCCTGCCGGTGCTTTTTCTGCCGGGCGACGTGTTCATGTCGAGAGCGCCGGACCCCGTGTTGCAGCAGGTCGAGGACTTTCACGACGGCGGTGTTTCAGCCAACGACGCGTTCAAGCCGCTGTCGCGATATTTCGACCGCATCGCATATCCCGAGCAACTGTTGACCGCGCTGCCGCGCGCCGTACACGTATTGACCGACGCCGCGCTGTGCGGGCCCGTCACCCTGGCGATGCCGCAGGACGTGCAAACGGCGGCGTACGACTTTCCGGAAGATTTCTTTTCGCCGCCGACCGTGCTATTCCGCGAGCGAGCGCCGGCGCGCTCCGACGTCGAACGCGCCACCGCCGTGCTGAGAACCGCGAAGCGGCCCTTGATCGTCGCAGGTGGCGGCGTACTTTATGGCCTGGCGACCGATGCGCTGCGCGCTTTCGTCGAAGCGCACGCAGTACCTGTCGCGGAAACTCAGGCCGGCAAAGGCGCGCTCGCGTGGGACCATCCGCTGCAACAGGGAGCGATCGGCGTCACCGGCTCGCCCGCGGCCAACGCGCTGGCGAGCGCCGCCGATGCCGTGCTTGCGGTCGGAACCCGGCTGCAGGATTTCACCACCGGATCGCATACGATGTGGACGCAGGCGAAGCTGGTGAGCCTCAATGTCAATGGCTTCGACGCGCTCAAGCAGCGCGGCGTCGAAGTGCTCGCGGACGCAAAATCGGGATTGTCGGAGCTCTCCACGGCGCTTCGCGGCTGGAAGTCCGCGCCTGAATGGCAGGATCAGGCGCAGAAGGCGGCAAGCGATTGGCGACGCACGGTCGAGCGCATCACCGCCGTACGCGACGTCGATGTTCCCTACGAAGGAGAAGTGATCGGCGCGGTGCAGCGTTCCTCGCCCGATTCCGCCGCGCGCGATATCGTCGTCTGCGCCGCCGGGACCCTGCCTGCAGAGCTGCACAAGCTGTGGCGAACGTCGACGCCCGGCGGCTATCATGTGGAATACGGCTACTCGTGCATGGGCTACGAGATCGCGGGCGGGCTCGGCGTGAAAATGGCCAGGCCCGAGCGCGAGGTCGTCGTGATCGTCGGCGACGGCAGCTATCTCATGCTCAACTCCGAGATTGCGACGTCGCTGTTGCTGGGAAGGACACTCATCGTCGTCGTGCTCGACAATCATGGCTACGGATGCATCAACCGGCTGCAGCAGGCGTGCGGAGGCGAGCCGTTCAACAATCTGTTCGCGGATTGCGCGAAAGGCGAGGACGGCGAGCCGCGCATCGATTTCGCCGCGCACGCGGCAGCGATGGGGGCGCTGTCGGAAAACGTCAGGACGATTGCCGAGCTCGAGGCGGCGATGAAGCGCGCTCGCGCGGCTAAACAGAGTTATGTAGTCTGCATCGAGACCGACCCGGATCGCACGACGCAGGAAGGCGGGTGGTGGTGGGAGGTCGCGGTGCCGGAAGTGTCCGATCGGCAACAGGTGAGGGAGGCAAGAAAGGCGTATGAGAAGGCCAAGCGAGAACAAAAGCATTAGATCGATTCAGTGCGTCGCTCCCGTTCGCCCTGAGCCTGTCGAAGGGCAGGCTCCCGCGGGAATGCAGCGGCGTTCAAAGCCACTGGGTCCCCACTTGCGTGGGGACGACGAACAGTGATTTGATCGCGACCAAGCAATGACCAAACCATTCGACGTCAAGATCGGCATCAACCCGATTTCCTGGAGCAACGACGATCTTCCGTCGCTGGGCGGCAAGACGCCGCTGAGTGTCGCGCTCGCGGAAGGCAAGGCCATCGGCTATCAGGGCTTCGAGCTCGGCAACAAGTTTCCGCGCGAGCCCGAAGCGCTTCGAGCCGTGTTGGCGGGTCATGGCCTCGAGCTCGTCTCGGGATGGTACTCGGGCCGGCTCGCCCGGCGCTCGGTCGAAGAGGAGATCGAGGCGGTCGATACGCATCTGACGCTGCTGGCGTTCAACGGTGCGAAAGTGATGGTATACGGCGAAGTGGCTGACAGCATTCAGGGCACGCAGGAGCCGCTATACAAGCGGCCGCGCTTCTTCCATCCGGAGCAATGGCGCGACTACGCCGACAAGCTCAACGCGTTCGCGCAGCACACGCTTTCCCGCGGTGTCCGCGTTGCATATCACCATCATATGGGCGCGTATGTCGAGACCCCCGCCGACGTCGATAGGCTTATGTCGCTGACGAGCGAAAGCGTAGGCCTTCTTTTCGACAGCGGCCACATGACTTTTGCCGGTGGCGACGCGGTGGCGGTGCTGGCCAGGCATGTTGGTCGCGTCTGCCACATGCATTGCAAGGATGTGCGCCCGCGGGTGATCCGGCATGCGCGGAACCGCAACTGGAGCTTTCTGGAATCGGTCATCAACGGCGCGTTCACCGTTCCCGGGGACGGTTCGATCGATTTTCGCGCGCTCATCAGGCTGCTCTACGACAACGATTATTCCGGATGGCTGGTGGTCGAGGCCGAGCAGGACCCCGTGGTGGCGCCGAGCTATCGCTACGCCGAAAAGGGTTACCGGTATCTGCGCGATCTGGTCGAGCGCGTGCCATTGGAAGCGGCTCGGGAGGCGGCATGAGTCTCCTGGTCAAGGCGAAGTCCGAAGGCACCGGCATCGTCCAGGTAACACCCGAGTCTGCCGGCTGGAAATACGTAGGCTTTGCGGCGTTTCGCCTGAGAGCATCGGAACATATACGCTTGGCATCGCCGGCCCGCGAAGTTTGTGTCGTCGTGCTCTCCGGAGCGGTCAGTGTGGAGGCCGACGGCCAAAGCTGGAAGGACATCGGCAAGCGAAAAAGTGTTTTCGAGCCCTACTCGCCCTACGCTGTCTATCTCTCGCGGCCCGAGGACGTGCGCGTGACCGCGCATGGTACCGCCGAGGTCGCGTTGGCGAGCGCGCCCGCAAAGGGCACCTTGCCGCCGCGGCTGATCGAGCCGCGAACGATGAAGCGCTTCGCGCGCGGCCAAGGCCTCAATCAACGCTTCGTTTGCGACATTCTTCCCCAAACCGAGCCGGCCGAGCATTTGCTGGTCGTGGAAGTCCTTACTCCCGGGGGGCACTCGTCGAGCTACCCGCCGCACAAGCACGACACGGATAACCTTCCGGTCGAAAGCTCGCTCGAGGAAACGTATTACCATCGCCTGAACCCCTCGCAGGGATTCGCGTTCCAGCGGGTCTACACCGACGATCGCTCGCTCGATGAGTCGCTCGCGGTCGAGGATCACGACGTCGTGCTGGTTCCGAGAGGCTATCATCCCGTGGTCGTCCCCTATGGCTACGACTCGTATTATCTGAACGTGATGGCGGGGCCCAAGCGGGAATGGCATTTCAAGAACGATCCCGCGCATGAGTGGATGCTTCGCCGGTGACAGAGGGCGCGCGATGATCGAGGTGGCTTTGTTCGGCGCGGGACGCATCGGCAGTATTCACGCCGGGAACATGGTCCGCCAGCCCGGCGTGAAGCTCAAATACGTGGTCGATGTCAATCGTCCGGCCGCGGTGGAGCTTGCCTCCAGGCATCGCGCCGAGGTGCGTGCGATGGACGCTGCGCTGGCCGACGAATCGATCACGGCAGTCGTCATCGCATCGAGCACCGACACGCACGCCGATCTGATCCAGCGCGCTGCTGCCGCCGGCAAGGCGATCTTCTGCGAAAAGCCGGTCGATCTGGACCTGCTGCGAGCGCGCGCCTGCGCGCAAGCGGTGGCGCGCGCCGGCGTTGTCTGCATGATCGGTTTTCAGCGCCGCTTCGATCCGACGTTTGTCGCGCTGAAGCAGCGTCTGCTGGCAGGCGAGATCGGCGAGCCCGAGATGCTGGTGTCCACCAGCCGCGACCCGGGCGCGCCGCCCATCGAATACATCGGCGTTTCGGGCGGCATCTTCAAGGACATGCTCATCCACGATTTCGATATCTTCCGCTGGATACTCGAGGACGAGGCGAGCACCCTGTACGCAACGGGAAGCTGCCTCACCGATCAGGCGATCGCCGCGGCGGGAGACATCGATTCGACCGCGGTCACGATACGCACGCGTCGCGGACGACTCGCCCAGATCAACACCAGCCGCCGCGCCGCCTACGGGTACGACCAGCGCTTCGAAGTCCTGGGGAGCAATGGCATGCTGCAGGCAGGCAATCACAAGCCGACCGAGGTGTTCGCGCACACCGCGGCAAGTGTCAGCTGCGACAAGCCCGAGCATTTTTTCCTGCAGCGCTATCGCAGTGCCTACGCCAACGAGATGGCACACTTTTTCGAGGCGATCGGCGAAGGCAAACCGGTGCAAACGACGATCAACGACGGCATCAAGGCGCTCGAGCTTGCCGAGGCAGCGACCCGCTCGTGGCGCGAGAAGCGCGCGATCGAGCTTTGAGCGCGCTACCGCGCCTGCGCGTCGGCATCGTCGGCCTGGGGCGGCTCGGGCGCCGCCACGCGGAAAATCTCGCGCAGCGCGTTCCGAACGTCGATCTCGTCGCCGCGTGCAGTCCCGTCGACGAGGAGCTGGCGTGGGCGGGCGATGCGCTTGGCGTTCCGAATCTGCATGGCGATTACCATGCGGTGCTTTCGCAAGCCGACGTGCAAGCGGTTTTCCTGGTCACGCCGACGTCGCTTCATCCTCAGCAGATCATCGACGGCTTGCTGGCGGGCAAGCATGTGTTCTGCGAAAAACCGCTTTCGCTCGCACTCGCCGATTGCCGCCGTGTCGAGGAGCAAGCTGCCCGATGTCCGCAACTCAAGGTGATGATCGGCTACGGGCGCCGCTTCGACCCGAGCTATCGCGACGCCTACGACAAGATCCAGGCCGGACTGATCGGCAAGCCGTTCCTGGTGCGCTCGCAAAACCTGGATATGAACGATCCCTCGGGATTTTTCGTTCGGTTCGCGCCGACCAGCGGGGGGATTTTTCTGGACTGCACCGTCCACGACATCGATCTCGCGCGCTGGCTCCTGGGCAACCCCAAGCCCTCGCGCGTCTTCGCCACCGGGGTGGTCGCGATCCACGAGGGACTGCGTGAATTCGGCGACGTCGACAACGGCATCGCGACCTGCGAATTCGCCGACGGCAAGATGGCATGCTTCTATGCGTCGCGCACCATGGCGCACGGCCACGAGACGCTGACCGAGATCTTCGGCAGCGCAGGACGGCTGACCGTGGGTCAGAACCCGCGATTGAACCGCGTCGACATCTCGGACGCGCACGGCGTGCGCAATGAATGCACTCCGACGTTCTACGAGCGCTTCGAAGATGCCTTCTTGCGCGAGGAGATCGAGTTCGTCCAGTCGGTGCTCGAGGATCTGCCGCCTGCCCTCACGCTGCACGACGCGACCGAAGCGACCCGCATCGGCATCGCATTGCGCGAGTCGCTGCAAACGCGCCGCGTGGTCGAGCTGTAGCCGCGAATTCATTCGGGCGCGGTCGCGGATGGACGCTGCCCGTGCGAATGAATTCGCACCTACTCGGTCGGATTGAACCCGGTTTCCTTGTAGACGGCGGCGATCAGGTCCTTGCCGATGCGATCGCCGAGGTCTTTGTGCACCTTCACCATCGCCCTTTTCAACGCCTTCTTTTCGTCCGGGGTAAGCGTAATGACCTGCGTCTTGCCGGTCGCTTTTACCTTGGCGATCGCGTCGTCCGTGTCCTGCTTCACGATCTTGTTGTTGTACGCGGTCGCTTCCTTCATTGCATCGCTGACGATGGTGCGCAGGTCCGGCGGGAGGCCGTCCCAGAACTTCTTGTTGACGATGACCGCATAGCCAAGATAACTGTGGTCCGTTAGCGTCGCGAACTTCTGCACCTCGTAAATCTTCTGCGTGTAGAGGTTGGTCATGGTGGGAAAGTCCGCGCCGTCGACGACGCCCGTCTGCAAGGCCTGGTAGACCTCGGAAAACGCCACGACTTGGGGTACCGCGCCGAGCGCGCGCACTTCGGCCTCGGAGACCTTCGATGACTGCACGCGCATCTTGAGCCCCTTGTAGTCGTCCGGCTTGCGCAGCGCCTTGTTGGCGGTCAT
>VBCZ01000240.1:20416-24271 GCA_005889025.1 Betaproteobacteria bacterium | reverse complement strand
GTGGATCAAGCCCGCCTGTCGCGCCGCTTCCATGACATGGATAACGGACTGGTGCGTCGCATTCGCGTCGGCGTTGATGATTACGACCGGATCTTTCGCTCCGGCGGCGGCCCGACTCAGCGCCTCGCTAAGGGCCGCGACCGTCGTGAACGGGAACACGGCCTTGTCGATGACGTATCTTCCCTGCGCATCGACGCCGATGTTGATCTCTCTCGGACGCTGCTTCATCTGGTCCGCGTCTGCTTCCGGCAGTGTGATCTGGAGCTCTGCGACGCGCTGATACGTCGTCGTCACCATCAGAAAAATCAGAATGACCAGCAGGACGTCGATCAACGGTATGAAGTTGATCTCGGGCTCATCACGGGGACGGCTTCCACGCAGATTCACTGCAGCGCGCCTATTTACGCTCGCCGTGGGCAAGCTCGACCAGTTTGATCGACTGCTGCTCCATCTCGAGCACGAGGCTGTCGACCTTCGCCCGGAAATGGCGATAGAAGATCATGCTGGGAATGGCGACGATCAGGCCCAGCGCGGTGTTGTAAAGCGCAACCGAAATACCGTGCGCGAGCTGAATGGGATTCGACCCCGCCGCGGACTGCGACCCGAAAATCTCGATCATGCCGACGACGGTGCCGAACAAGCCCAGCAGGGGCGACATGGCGGCGATCGTTCCGAGCGTCGTGAGAAAGCGTTCGAGCTCGTGGCTTACGATCCTGCCCACTTCCTCAATTGCTTCTTTCATGACCGGACGAGGGCTCTTGACGTTGGCGAGCCCCGCCGCAAGAACTCTTCCGAGCGGCCCCTGCATCGCGGTTTTTGCGAGGACCTCCTGGGTGAGGCCGTGTTGCTTGTAATCGGCGAGCACGCGATCGACCATTCCAGCCGGCGCAACGACGCTCTGCCGCAGCGACCAAGTTCGCTCGAAAATCAGCGCGAGCGCGATGACCGACGCAAAGATCAGCGGCCAAATCGGCCAACCTGCCGCCTGGATAATCGACCACACGAAGTTGTACCCCGTCGAAGCGAAGCGTGAACTCTAGCTTGTACCCTGGGATTCGGCAAGGTGACGCTCGCGCGCATCGACTTCATTCCGAGTGGCTTGTTTCAAATCCGCCGGACCGTGAACCTGACGCCGCCGCGGGTGCGGGCGCTGGACGAGGGGCATTACCTGCGTCGTCGCGTCGCGGTCGCGGCTCGCGGGTCCGCGAGTGTCGCAGTCAAAGCCGCGCCCCCCAGCAGGATGATCCACGAGACGTAGATCCAGACCAAGAAGAGCGGCACGGCGGCCAGCGCGCCGTATATCATCTGATACGTCGACACGTTGCGCACGTAGAAGGCAAACCCGGATTTCGCCGCGTCGAACGCGATAGACGCGCTCAAGCCACCGACGAGTGCTGCACGCACCGGAACCCGGCGCGCCGGAATCATGACATATATCAATGTCAGCGCAAGCGTGGCGACCGCGATCGACAGCAGCCGCATGATGAACGGCAGCGCGCCGGACGCAAACGGCACCGCCGCGACCGACTGGCTGATCGCCCACGAAGTGAAATATACGGCGGCGCCGATCAACGCCGGCACGGCGACGAATCCAAACGAATAAACAATGGCGCGACGCACGATCGAACGCGGGCTGTGGATTCCCCAGATTGCGTTGATCTCACGCTCGACCTGGGCGACAAGCAGCACCGCCGTGAGCACGACAAACGCCGTCCCGAATCCGGTGATACCGGCCGATTTACCGGTGAATTCCGCCAGGTATTGCCGGACCATGATGCTGCTTCCCGGCAAGAGAAACCGCAATAGAAAGGGTTCGAGGGCATCGAGCCACTGCTGGAAGCCCGCAAACCGCGCGACATAGGCAAACGCGACGGTAAACAGCGGGACGAGGCCGAGCACCGTCGTAAACGAAAGGCTCGCAGCGACGCGCAAGACGTGCGCCGCAGCCAACCGGCGGATGACTCCCGCGACCAGCGTAGCCAGCGGACGGGTCCGCGCGGACACGCCTTACGACGCCTTGCCGACTCTCAGGCAAACCAACGGCTGATCCACCACGCCGTCGCGGCCAGGAACGCGGAGCATGGGATCGTCAGGAGCCACGCCCAGACGATGCGTTGCGCGAGCCCCCATCTCACCGCCGACACCTTGCGGGTTGCGCCGACACCGATGATCGCGCCGGTGATGGTGTGGGTGGTCGACACCGGGATCCCCAATCCGGTGGCCAAAAACAGCGTGATCGCGCCGCCCGTTTCCGCGCAGAACCCGCCGACAGGCTTGAGTTTGGTGATCCGCATGCCCATGGTCTTGACGATGCGCCATCCGCCGAACAACGTCCCCAGCGCGATGGCAGCCTGGCACGCCAGCACGACCCAGAATGGGACGTGAAAGGCTGGTCCGCTCATGCCCGCGGAAAACAGCACCATCGCGATGATGCCCATCGTCTTCTGCGCATCGTTTCCGCCGTGGCCAAGGCTGTAGAGCGATGCGGAGACGAACTGCAGGCGCCGGAACCAGCGATCGACCCGATGCGGCGCCGTCCCCGCGAATGTATGCGCAACGATGACCATGAGCAGCATGCCAAGCACAAAGCCGAGCAGCGGCGAGCCGACGATCGCGATGGTGATGATCAGGAAGCCTTTGCCCCCCAGAGCGGCGAGGCCGCCTTTTGCCCCCGCGGCTCCGGCGAGCCCGCCGACCAGCGCGTGCGACGACGATGACGGGATACCGTAGTACCAGGTGATGATGTTCCAGCCGATTGCGCCGACCAGCGCGCCCAGAATCACATGATGATCGACGATCGCCGGCACGATGACGCCGGTCCCGATCGTGTTCGCGACATTCAGTCCGTATACCAGGAAGGCGATGAAGTTGAAAAACGATGCCCACACCACGGCATAGTGCGGCCGCAGCACGCGCGTCGACACGATGGTTGCAATCGAGTTCGCAGCGTCGTGAAAGCCGTTGAGGAAATCGAACGCCAGGGCGATGGCGATCAGCAGGACGACCGCGCCGAAGCTTGCGGGCTCCATGCGCAATGCTTACGCGTTTTCCAGCACGATGCTCTCGATGATGTTGGCCACGTCGTCGCATTTGTCGGTGACCGATTCGAGTAGCTGATAGATGTCCTTGAGCTTGATGATTTGCTTGGCGTCCGGCTCCTCGCGGAAAAGCTTTGCCATCGCCGAGCGCATGACATGGTCGGCGTCCGCCTCGAGTCGCTCGATTTCGGCGCAGACCTTGAGTGTCGAGTCCGGATCGCCGCCCGCTTCGAGCTTCGCTACCGCCTGCTTCACCTTTGCACAGCAGGCAACGCAGATGTCGGCCAGGCGCTTTGCCTCCTCCGGCACCACGCGCAAGTCATAGAGGAATACGCATTGCGCGACGTCCTCCATCAAGTCGAGAATGTCGTCCATCCTGGTGATCAGCTGATGGATTTCGTCGCGATCGAGCGGAGTGATGAACGTCTGATGAAGCAGCGCGATGGTCTGCCGCGTGACCTGATCCGCCTGTTTTTCGTAGCGCTCGATGTTTCGCCGCCGCGACTCGAGATCGGCGATGTCCTCGAGCAGAGCCTTGAGCTCGGCGGCGGCAAGCGTGGCGAGATGGGCGTGCTGATTGAAGAAGTCGAAAAACTTTCCCTCGCGGGGAAGCAGGCGGGGCATCGGAGGCCTCCGGTTATTCTCGAACGATTATCTCATCGCCCGTGCGGGCTTCTCAATAGAATTCGAAGCGCGTGCGGCAGCTGCGTTGTGTCTGGCGCGCAAAGCGCGCTATGCTGACTCCTCGATGCCAATCGGGTGACGTTGATGAGCGATGCAGGAAGACGGACGGAAACAGCCGTACTCGGTGGAGGTT